>CAIJLM010000316.1 GCA_903821495.1 uncultured Chthonomonas sp.
CAAATGCGTCTACCATATCGCTCCTTTGCCTGTCGGGAGCGCTCTACCTTCTCCCAGCAAGCCAAACACTACCTTTGAAGCAACTCATGGCATAAATACTAGCGAATCCTGTCAATTAAAATGCCACAAGATACGGGGCAAGATTAGTCCTTTGCAAAGGAGAGGAGTTCTTGTGGTTATGTAGATTCCCATAACCCTGAACTCTTACACCTCTTACCTCACGTTCGCATTTTCCTGCAAAACTATGATACAATAAGGGACAATAGTCGTCTTACAGTGTAGATTAAGACAATCGGAATTGGTGTGTAGAAAGGTTCGCGCAATGACCATCGCCCTAGACCGTTCGACTGACCTCAAGCATTGGGAGTGTAGAGAGTGTGAGTACCAACTGAACGCAGATGCCGCTCCCTCCGTATGTCCGCTCTGCTCGGAGGGAGACAGTCCCTTTATCGAAAAGCGCCCCGTAGAGTTGGAGAGTATGGACAGGCAAATCGCTAACCGCCTTCAGAACGGAATCCCGCTTGTTTCGGAGCCTTGGGCGGCGTTGGGCGAAGAGTTAGGAGTTTCGGCGGACGAGGTGATGGAGCGGATACGCAAGATGAAGGCGGATGTCGTGCGTCAAGTCTCGGCGATATTCGATTCGCGTAGCCTTGGTTATCATAGTACGCTTGTCGCTATGAAGTTCGCCCCGGACGATATTGACAGGGCGGCGGGAGTTATCAATCGCCACCCCGGAGTCAGTCACAACTATCGCCGCAATCACGTCTTCAACCTCTGGTTCACGCTCACCATTCACAAAAGCCAGAGCATACAGGAGGAGGTGGACAGACTCGGCGCGGCGGCGGGTTCGCTCCATACCATTCTACTTCCTACCATTCGCCTCTACAAAATCGGGGTGAAACTGGATGTGACGGGCGAGAAGGACGTGACGCGCAAGGAAGAGGGCAAAATTGTGCAGGGCATTCGCGAGGCGCAAGAGTTGACCTTGCGGGAGGTGGAGGCGGTGCGCGTTCTTCAGCGCGACTTGCCTATCGAACCCCGCCCGTTTGAAATATGGGCGCAGAAGTTCGGTTTCACAGAAGAGGAGCTTTTCGCGCACGCGCAGAGTTTTATGGATAGGGGAATCATGCGGCGCTTCGCGGCGGTGTTGCGCCACCGTAACGCGGGCTTTTCCGCGAACGCGATGGGAGTTTGGATAGTGCCGGAGGAGCGACTAGAGGAGGTCGGCGCAATTATCGCAGAGTACGCGGCGGTGAGCCACTGCTATCAGCGCCCCGTCTATCCGCCCGACTGGAACTTTAACCTGTTCTCTATGGTTCATGGGAAGACGACGGAGGACTGCCTTCAGGTGCTGGATTTGATTGCCGCGCAGACTGGGATACCGGAGTACACCATGCTCTACAGCACGAAGGAGTATAAAAAGGTGCGCGTAAAGTACTTCCTGCCCGGAACGCCTCTCCCCGTCGCGAACGCTTAGTCGTAAGAGTTTAGCAAGCGAACACAAAAATCCTGCTACCTTGTAGAATCTTCGGGAGAAGGATTTGTCTGCAAAGTGGTCAGATTGAAGGCGAGGAGTTAGGACGGAAAGAGGTTGTAGGGCGTGAGTTAAACTGTCTTCACAAGGTTTGTCAATGTACCTATTCCCTCAATGGTAATATGCACGATATCGTCCGCTTGTAGGCTGAACTCGTCCGGCGGGATGATGCCCGTCCCTGTCAGCAGGTAGACCCCGTTCGGGAAGTCGTTCGAGCGAAAAAGCCAGTCGACCAACTCTTTCACGTTGCGGCGCATACGCGCCGTGCTAGTCTCTCCCCGAAAAAGCGTCTCTCCGCCACGCTCAATCACCAGTTGAATAGCGAGCGTGTGCGGGTCTAGCCTCTCTGCGGGAATCACGACGGGTCCCAACGCGCAAGAGTTGCGATAGACCTTCGCTTGCGGCAGATAGAGAGGGTTCGCGCCCTCAATGTCGCGGGAGGACATATCGTTCCCGACGGTGTAGCCGAGTATCCGCCCCGTTCCCGCGACGAGTACGCTCAGTTCCGGCTCCGGCACGTTCCAGTGAGAGTCGGGGCGAATCCCCACAATGTCGCGCTGTCCCACCGTGCGCGAAGGCGTTCCCTTCATAAAGAGTTCCGGTCTGTCCGCGACGTAGACCTTTGCGTAGAAGTCGCCGCCGTCCGAAGACTCCGACATACGCGCAAACTTGCTCGATTCGTAGGTAACGCCCGCCGCCCACACCTCTTGGTTACTTAGGAGGGGCGAGACGAAAGAGGGGTGTCCGTAGCGCCCCGGCTCTACGTCTAAATCCGTGAACGAGAAGACGGGTTCCGCGCCCGCTTCTTCCTCCAAAACGCTCAAACCCTCCGCCGAAGGCGATACCATTATCGCCGCGACAGCCTGTTCGTCTAAGGGGTATACCTGCCCTAGCCGCACCCATCCCCACCGTTTTTGCCTCCCCACACTGGGGAGGTAGGTCATATATCTGCAAAGCGCCATGTCGTAAACTCCTTAACCTGCGCGGTCTATCGAAATCGTTTTTACCTGAGTGAAGAAGTCCTTTGCGATAAGCCCCTGCTCTCGGCTGTAGCTACTAGAGCCTTTCATACCGCCGAAGGGGGCTTGCGGCTCCACTCCCGCCGTCTCCCCGTTTACTCTTACCAGTCCGGCGTTCGCTCTATCCGCGAAGGCGAGAGCGCTATCGAGGCTACGGGTGAATATCGAGGCGGAGAGACCAAACTCCACGCCGTTGAGAATATCCAGAGCGTCGTTCAGGTCGGCGGCGCGAAGAATAGCGAGTACGGGTCCGAAAACCTCCTCTTGCGCGATTCGCATTTCGGGAAGAACATTGCCAAACAGGGTAGGGTTCACGTAGAAGCCGTTCACGAGGTCGCCCTCGGTAGGCGCGTCGCCTCCACAAAGAAGCGTCGCCCCTTCGTTCTGCGCGAGTTCAATATAACGAAGCACACGGTCACGCGCTTGCGCGGAGATAACGGGACCCATGTAGGCATCTGCCACGTCTCCTGCGCCTACTTTCAGGGTGAGGGTCTTCTGCACAAGCGCAGTGACAAATGTATCGTAGATGTCCTTATGCACAATGACGCGAGAGGTCGCAGTGCATTTCTCCCCTGCCGACTTAAACGCCCCTTGAAGTGTAAGAGCGACGGTCTGCTCCAGATTGCAGTCGGGCAGAACAATCGCCGCGTTCTTGCCGCCCATCTCTAGCTGATACTTTTTGCCATGCGCGACGGCTTGCCCTGCGATGTGCTTTCCAGTGCGTACAGAACCCGTAAACGAAATCCCGGTGACTTCGGGGGCGGTAATAAGGGTTTCACCTACCCTCGCGCCCTCGCCGCACAGAACATTGAAGACTCCCGCAGGTAGCCCCGCCGCCTCAAAGCACTCGGCGATATGAATGGCGGTGAGCGGGGAGAGTTCGGAGGGCTTGAGAATAACGGTATTTCCGAAGGCGAGCGCGGGCGCGGCTTTCCATATCGGAATTGCGACAGGGAAGTTCCAAGGGGTGATGAGCGTACATACTCCGAGCGGAACGCGCCGCGTATAGAGAAGCGTGCTGGCGTTTGCAGAGGGTATCGTCTCGCCGTCCGGGAGCATACACTGCCCCGCAAAGTAGCGCAAAAGGGTAATACCGCGCATGGTCTCGCCCTTCGCTTCGGGGAGCGATTTGCCCTCTTCGCGCATGAGGTCGGCGGCTATCTCGCCAAGCCTCGCCTCCAGCGCATCCGCCGCTTTGCGAAGATACTCTCCGCGAACATGGGAGGAGAGAGCCGCCCAAGCGGGAAGCGCCTTCGAGGCGGCGTTGACGGCGGCTTGCGCGTCCTCTGCGGAAGAGTTGGGGAACTGCGCGATAGTATCGTGACGGTTCGCGGGATTGATGTTGGGAAGGCGCTCCCCTTTGGCGGGGGCTACCCAGTTACCATCTATAAAGTTTTCGTAGCAGTCTCGCATGAGCGTTTTGTCCTAAAAGAGTGATTTCTGCGAGGCGAATTCGCCTCGTTCGCTAAAACATTGTACCCTGAATTAAAGGCGCGGCGGAAAACTTCAACATCTCTTTGGCGAGAAGGCAGGTACGGTTGTAGTTCTTATGAAATAGCCTGTCAGGGACGCGTCGCGCTAAATAGAAAACTCCATAAAACTCAAGGCGCAGGGCGTTTCCTGTCTCCTTTTGGCTTAAAATACTCCAGCATTGCATTCTTTACATTGCGCCCTGCACGCCCGTCCAGATGGATAGAAAGAAGAGCGGCGTCCCGTGCATCGCTTGTCTCCCTCCACTGGGCGACATCGCGATTTACAAGCGCCTCCACAACCCTCGCTCCGTCATTCGTTGTTTCAAAGCGAACTTGATAGATACAAACCCCTGTCCAACTCCGATGTAGATAGAGATATGGTTCTTCATAGAAAATAAACCAGTGGTCCTCGAACACCTCTGGCATTTTGCCTTCCATAATAGACGAGAACTCGTTATCTGTGTAGGCGCGTTCCAAAACGAGGGCTGTCCGCATTATAGGGAGCGGAGTGATTTTCCAGTCATTTCGGTTTGCGGGCATATTCGTATCTCCATATCAACCATGCGGTCTATCGCAAGGATTTTTCCTACTTCTGCATTCGTCATACGGTTAAAATCGGCGTACGAAAGTTTGAAACTATAGTACCCCGAATCGGGGCAGGGAGGAACTTCGCCCGACTATCGCGAAGTTGAGTTCTAATGTTCAGGGTCTGTTTCATTCTGGTTGAGAACGGGCTTTCCATTTAGAATGAGTCCGCGAAATACGCGAAAAAGCGCGAAAAGCAATGCAAAAAGCCCCTGGCTTAACGTGAGTTCGGGATAAGTCATATCTCAAAATGCCATGAATAGCGGGTATTTGTACTGCAATAGAGGCAGGAAGACTCCTCTCCTTGCGAAGGAGAGGAGGGGTGAGGTATCACGAGGCTAATCGCCTCGTGATACCAGCGTCAGTATGCCGCCGCCCATCTCATGTTATCGCGAAGTTGAAACTAATTTTAGAAGGAGGCGCGGACAATGAAAGTCTACATCTCGGTGGATATGGAGGGCATCGGGGGCGTTGTGCGCCCTGTGCAGGTACAGGCGGGAACCCCCGAATACGATGTTGCGTGTCGCTGGATGGAGCGAGAGGTCTGCGCCTACGTTCTGGGCGTAATGGAGGCGGGGGCGAAAGAGGTCTGGGTGAAAGACGCGCACGGTAGCGGAGCCAATATGCGTTGGGATGCGTTTCCCCACGAAGTGCGCTTTGTATCGGGGCGAACGCGCCCGACCCGCTTTCCGGGGCTAGACGAGTCGTTCTCCGCGCTGTTTCTGGTAGGCTATCACGCGCAAGCGGGTACTCCCGACGCAGTTCTCGACCACACTTGGAGTTCCGCCGACGATACCCGCTTTCTCATCAACGGCGCAGAGGTTGGCGAAATAGCGGTAGACGCGCTCATTGGCGGCGCTTTCGGCGTTCCCGTCGCCCTCGTTAGCGGCGACGATAAGACAGCGCTAGAGGCGAAGGCGCTTTTAGGAAACGTCGAAAGCGTCATCACAAAAATCGCCGCGACGCGGGAGGGAGCGATATGCTTTCCGCAATCGGAGGTGTTAGCGCGGGCGCAAGCCGGCGCGATTCGGGCTTTAGAGAGCGCCCGTAAAGGAGCGTTTGCGCCCTACCGTGTAGAACTGCCGTTCAAGTTCGCAACCTCGCGCCTCAATGCGGAGGGCGAGCGAACTGTATCGTCTGCGGAAGGGGTAGAGGTTCGCACGGTTCTGCGGGAAGTATTAGGACAGGCTTAGGGGCGGCGAATATCCTGTACGCAAGGCTTTCGGCATACTCAACATACAGAATCACAGACAGGAAACCGCCCCCTCCGCGTAGAATAGAGTAGGCGCACACCTTTTCGGAAGGAAACAGTCATCGTGTTACGAGCGGGCGTTATCGGCATGGGGCACATCGGAAACCTCCATGCCAAAATCTATCAAACAGACTCCCTTGCGAACCTCGTCGCCGTGTGCGACAGGGACGAAGAGAGGGCGAAGTCGGCGGGTAAAAGGCTTGGCGTAGAGTTCTACACCTCTGCGGAGGAGATGCTAAGTAGCCAAAAGTTCGACGTTATCAGCGTCGCTACGGGGGGCTACGAGTACTCTAGCGACCACTACGCGCCGACCATGCAGGCGCTAGAGGCGGGGTGTCATGTACTCTGCGAGAAGCCTATCAGCAACGAAATCGCACGGGCGGAGGAGATGGTTCGCTTGGCGAAACAGCGAAACCTCTGTTTTGGGGTAGACTTTAATCATCGTTTCACCCCTGCGGCGCGGCTTGCGAAGCGCTGGATGGACGCGGGAGAGTTGGGACACCCTCTTTTTATCAATGTCGCGCTCTGGATAGGGAGACCCGGCGAGTTCGACTCGCCCTACTTCCACCTGAAAGCCCTCAACCCGCACTCCATCGACCTTGTACGTCACTTTTGCGGCGATATTGTCGCAGTGCAGTGCTTCGCGTTAAAAGCGCCCGGACGCAATATCTGGTCGTCCGCCTCCTTCAATTTTCGGCTCAAAAACGGAATGATAGGGCATCTGACAAGCAGCTACGACCTTGCGCGGGGGCATCCGATGGAGCGTGTGGAGGTCGCTGGCACGGGCGGACGCTTTGTGATTGACGATATGTGGCGCGAAGTAACGCTCTATCCCGCCGAAGACCTGACGAAACAGGTCTACTCGAATCCCGTTTTCGGGGGCTATCGCGATTTCGACGACACCTTCCGCGAACGTATTCACTGCTTCCTCAAGCAGGTTTCGGAGGGCGCAAAGCCGGAGGAGATAGATGGCTCCGGCTACGATGGGCTACAGGCGCAACGGGTGATTCAGGCGGGTATCGAATCTTTGGAGACAGGAGAGATTGTACAACTAGCATGACCGCAGATTTTTTGATTGTCGGAGGCGGGGTGGTCGGACTCAGAATAGCGATAGAACTCAAAAAACGCTATCCCGACTGCGGAGTCGTTCTGATTGAGAAGGAGAACTCGCTAGGGTTTCACGCAAGCGGACGCAATAGCGGAGTGCTACACGCGGGGTTTTACTACTCCGCCGATAGCCTCAAAGCCCGCTTCTGCCGCGAAGGGAACGCCTTCATGCGCGCCTACTGCGAGGAGCATAGACTCAAAATCAACGCCTGTGGGAAGTTAGTCGTTGCGAAAGACGAGTCGGAGTTGGCGGGGCTAGACGAGCTGTATCGGCGCGGGACTATCAACGAGGTAGACCTTCAGCCGATAACCGCCGAAGAAGCCCGCGCCATAGAACCCCGCGTCAAGACCTTTGAACGCGCCCTCTTCTCCCCTACTACCGCTACCATAAACCCCGTAGAGATGATGTCTGCGTTTGAGAAGGAGGCGGAGCGATTGGGCGTGTTGATTCGTACAGGAACGCGCTATCTTGGGCGCAAAGGCGATACCGTTCAGACCAACAAGGGGGCGATACAGGCGGGCTTTGTGGTGAATAGCGCGGGGCTGTACGCAGATGTCGTCGCCCGCGACTACGGCTTCTCGGAAAAGTACACAGTGCTACCGTTCAAGGGGCTATATCTCTACTCCTCCGAACCTCAAGGCGCTCTCCGCACGAATATCTACCCCGTTCCCGACCTGAAAAACCCCTTCTTAGGCGTTCACTTCACCGTGACGGTGGACGGCAAGGCGAAAATTGGACCCACTGCGATACCCGCCTTCTGGCGCGAACACTATACGGGGCTAGAACGATTTTCGGCGGCGGAGTTCAAAGAGGTGGTCAGTCTTGAGGCGAGCCTGTTCTTAAAAGCGGGGTTCGATTTTCGAGGGTTGGCGCAGGCGGAAATCAAGAAGTATTCGCGCCCCTATCTGGTTGGGCTAGCGAGCGAACTGGTCGAAGGAGTGCGCGAAGCGGACTATACGCACTGGGGAAAGCCGGGCATTCGGGCGCAACTACTCGACATTGAGAAGCGCACACTCGTCATGGATTTCCTAATAGAAAACGACGAAAAATCCCTGCACCTGCTCAATACAGTCTCGCCGGGCTGGACGTGTTCCATGCCGTTCGCTGAGTATGTGTGCGACAAAATCACGGGGTAGAACGCTTAACGCGGGATGTTGACATCAGGCTCTAAGGAGTTAATCGAGCTGATTTACCAACAGCCCTATACGCGGATTGCGTCCGTAGGACGTGCGGTTTTCACAGTCAGGGGCTTTCAGCCCCTGACCCAATTAAAACACGCGATTGCTTGATATTCTCTCTTCTTAAAGCCTGATATGTCGATATTTTGCGATTTTATCGACATATCAGACGAATATGTTTTTAGCGTAAACCTATTTTGGCGCGGTTTTCTGAAAATTGGACGGGTTCCATGCCCTTCTCGCAGAACTACAGGGTAGACCGCTTAAAGATAGGGTCAAAGGGGTGAGGGTCTTACCTATAGTTGGTAAGACCCTCACCCCTTTGTATTTTCCAACTGCGAAGTTAGAAGCCCGCGCCTACTGAATCGTCAGTTTTGCGCTTGCAGAGACGGAAGTCGCCATCGCGTCCGCCGAGAAAACAGCGGAAATAGTCACTCTCCCCTTGAGAGCGGTGGCGGGAATCGCATAGACATAAGTTGCGACTCCACTGGCGTTCGTCGTCGCGGTTCCTAGCGTAATGCCGCTCGCCTTGAAGATAACCGTCTTCCCTTGAAGCCCCCCGCCATCCAGAGTGCGCGTGAGCGTCCCCACAAGGTTGACGTTCGTTCCACGCATCCCTGTAACGCTCGGCAATGCCATCGCCGTCTGATAGCGCACGGGGATAGTGCGCTTCGTAGTGGAGGCGGCGAAGTCTGCATCGCCAGCGAAAGCGACGCTCAGGATATGATTTCCCGCTACGAAGCCAGAGGGAAGGTTGTAGGTGAGTTGCGCGGCGCCAGAGGTTCCTGTGTTGGCGGTTCCGATAGCGGCGCCGTCTAGCGTGAACGTGAGGTTTTTGCCAAAGACCTTCCCCGAATCCGAATTTCGCGTCAGGCTTGTATCAAACACAATGGATGTCCCCATGAGGACGGAAGCCGTGTTAATCGTCAGTTTTGTCTGATAGATGCCCACCGCGAAAAGAGTGGCGTTATTGATAGCGTAAGCCGTTCCATCTCGCCCCATAATCGTTGGGGTGTAAGCCTCTCCAACACCTCCGGTAAGAACCACGCTCTGTGTGAGGGTGTTCGTGGTGAAGTCCCAGCGATAGAGAACGCCGTCCTCATTGTTCACATAGGCGCACCTGTTCGCTACATCCACCGCGGCGGTATTGATGCACCACTCCCGCACAGCGTCGGGGTGGTTGGCAAGGAAATTCGTATCAGGGGTTGGTCCAGCGCGAACCAGTATCTCCTTCATCACGGTAGCGCCGCTCACCGAGTCCGTCATTGTCGCGTTAGGGTCAAGAATCGCGACTTTGTTCACGCCGTCTCCGCCGCCCTCCACATAGTTGTTGTACTTGGTCAGGAGAAGGTAGGTTGAGGTTCCTGTGTACGAGGGTACAGCGGAGGCGGGTACGATAGAGGCGCTATCGTCCCAACCAAACGCCCCGCTCGGCTTTTGGGTTTTGAGGTCGCCTGTATAGTGAAGAAGCCAACCGCGATAGTGGTTTGAGCCGAACGGATTCTCCAAAACGCCAAAGTAGACATCTCCATCGGGGCCCACCGTTGGAGTGGCGGTTCCGTCATCGGGAAGGTACGCGGCGGTAGTGGTGGCTTTGACATCGTAGAGAACAGTTGCGCCGATATGAGCGAGCGTCGCGCTTTTTACCGAAACAAGATAGCCAATTCCAAAGGAGGAGCCGTTGCTATTGTTTACCGCGAAGTAGAGGGTCTTGCCATCGTTGCTAAGGGCGGGGGCGCAGTTGAAAACAACCTTCGCCATATTGGGGTCGCCAGAAGCCTGCCCCGCAGAAGCCCACGTTCCTATCCCTGTAGAGGAGATACGGGCGATACCGCTAACCAAGTTCGCGGAGGTGGCGGCAAGAACCTGAAATCCGAAGTAGACGTTGCCGCTCTTATCGCTTGTGATAGGAGTGGTGATACGCACGTTTGCGTTATAGGTAGCGGAGTCGGCGTTATAGAGCGCGGTTCCATAGAAAGCGACAGTAGTGAACGCTCCTGTCGCGCTATCGGGCGTAGAGCGAAATGTGACCGTTCCTCCCGCAGAGGGCATGGCGAGTCTGCCATCGGAGGTCAAGCAACAGCCGTAACTTGGAGTCCAGCTATGCGCGGGCAACGAGTAGTTGGAGTCCTGAGACCAGATAACGGCTCCATTGAGCGCATTGTGAGCCTCCACGCGAAAGCCGTCGGAAGCGCCTGTCTTTACAGGTACGATGACGTTTCCGCTCTTCGTTATGAGCGGGCTTCCGTAGTGGATATAGAGGTTGCTTCCGCTATACTGCGGCTGTAAATCTACGGGAGTAGACCAGCGAATCGCCCTCAGATTCTGCCCGGAGGCAGTCGATATGGCGGTATGTTGAGGGTTTCCCCCGTAACTCAGCCATCCCGACCAAGTTTGGGCGTAGCCCTGCGAGGCGGAGAGCAGGGCGAACAAGCAAGCTGTTATCATTGGTAAAATCGAACTGCGTCGCATAAGAGTTTCTCCTTAGAGAGTTTGTATAAGCAAACCTATTCGTATTTTGGGGGGGAATTGTGGACAGGGGCTTTTAGCCCCTGTCTCAAGGGGGTTATTTAAGAGGGAGCCTTGCTAACGGATCCTATAGAGAGACCCACTGCCGAGAGTTCGCCGACTGCTCCACCGCCGCCAAAACCTTTTGGTTCTGGTAGCCATCGTAAAAGTCGGGATTGAAAGGCGTATCGTTCCCAACCGCCTCCAAAAAGTCCTTCACGAGGTTAATGAAGGTATGTTCGTAGCCGATGATGTGCGCGACGGGCCAGTAGGCGCTCATGTAGGGCATGAAACTCTCGGTGGCTTGAATGGTGTGGAAGCCCTGTAGCCCCTGCGGGTCGTCGGTCACGTAGACCTCTAGCTCGTTCATACGCTCTAGGTTAAAGGCGATAGAGCCTTTCTCTCCATTGATTTCCCAGCGATTATAGTTCTTGCGTCCGGGCGCGAGGCGCGTCGCCTCGAAGGTTCCCGTCGCGCCATTCTCGAATCGCGCAAGGAAGGCGGTCACATCGTCCACCGTCACCTCGCCCATCTCCTGCGAGGCGGTAAAGCCCGTCAAGCCGCCTTCAGTATCGGCAAGAAGAGGGCGCTTCTTGATGAAGGTCTCCGCCATACCCGAAACCTCCGCGAACTCGGTTCCCATTACAAAGCGGGCGGTATCAATCAGGTGGGCGTTCAGGTCGCCATGCGAACCGCTACCAGCAATCGTCTTGTCCAGCCTCCACACGAGAGGAACCGTCGGGTCGAGAATCCAGTCTTGCAGGTACGTTCCGCGGAAGTGGCGAATTTTGCCCAGCCTTCCCTCTTCCACCAACTGTTTTGCAAAAGCGACAGCGGGCGCTTTGCGGTAGTTGTGGCAGATGCCGTTGGTCAACCCTGTCTGTTTAGCGGTTTCGTAGGAGGTTTTCGCGTCCTCTACCGTAATGGCGAGGGGCTTTTCACAAAGCACGCGCTTCCCCGCCTTCAGAGCCTCTACAGAGATAAGCGCGTGCGTATCGTTGGGGGTTCCAATATCAATAATATCGATGTCGTCGCGAGCGATGACATCCTCCCAGTTCGTCGCATACTCCTCCCAGCCAAAAGCCTCCTGCGCGGCTTGCACCTTCTTCTCGCTACGCCCGACAAGAACCTTCATGACAGGCTCTACACCGAGGTCAAAAAAGCGTCCCACCTGACGATAGGCGTTGCTATGCGCCTTTCCCATGAACTGATAGCCAATGAGGGCTATATTTAGTTTGCGTTTTGCCATGACGATGACTCCAGTATCAAAAAAATGTAAGTATCCGTTATCGGAAATACGGAGAGATTCTACCAGAAAAATAGGAGACTCCCAATAGTTGTTAGATTCAATTTCGGGGCGGGCGGTTCCTGCCTACAAAAAACCCCCGTATTTTTAAGGGTATGTTTCTCTGAATAACTTACCGAAAACCTGATACAACACACAGTATTGTCTCTTTATGGGGAAGCCTACCCACTATTTATGGAGAAGGCGATGAAGCGAGTACGCACTTTTAGTTACCTTTTATTTTTTTTAGCGGGGGTCTGCGGGAGTCAAGGAAGCCTCCTTGCGCTTGACAAAAACCTTGACCTGAACCAGTGCCGCCTTGACACGTGGCGCTCTAAAGAGGGTCTTCCCTCTCGTAGTATAGACGCAATCGTGCAGTCCGCCGACGGCTATCTTTGGCTCGCTTCGCGAAGCGGGCTTGTTCGATTCGATGGCGTGATTTTTCAGATATACGATTCCTCCAACACGCCTAAACTGCGCCGAAGCATGGTTCGCTCCTTAGCGTACTCCCCAAAACAGGAGTTATGGCTAGGAACCGACGGAGATGGTTTCGGGCGCTTTGAGAACGGGGAGTACCTGCCCTATAAGGTAGAGAATATGAAGGCGGGTTGGTCTGAACACAAAACGCTCTTCTTCGCCGCAGACGAGAGCCTATGGGTAGGCGGAAGAGGGGAGAATCCGCTTATCCACATCACAAACCTGCGAGCGACCTTCCCTCTAAAAGACGTTTCAAGCGTAAACGCTATCGCGCAGGATAAGGGGGGCAGAATCTGGCTGACTGGAGACTCGCCCGGACTCGCGGTGCAGAAGGCGGATGGAACCTTTCAGCGCTTCACAGCGAAAGAGGGCTTTAGCGAAAGCATAGTCGGCGCGTGCCTCTGGGCGGACAACGACGGCAGTATGTGGATTGGCACGAACAACAGCGGCATTTTTCAGTTCAAAGAGGGCAAATTTCGCCAGTACGCCTCCAAAGAGGGGCTTGCCTCTCTCTCTATTAATGCTATTCGGCGGGATAGAAACGGCAACCTCTGGGTAGGGACTCAGAATGGGCTATACCGTTTTGAGGGAAGCCGCTTCTCACGCTACCAGAGTACGGAGGGGCTTTTTACCCACACGGTGGGCGCGATTATGGAAGACCGCGAGGAGAACCTTTGGGTCTGCAACAGCGCCTACCTGCATCGCTTCAACAAAACGAAAATGGCTCCCATTGACCTAAGTAACGCCGACGGAACCCTGCAAACTAGAGCGATGTGTAGTACGAGCGACGGAAGCGTATGGGTAGCCACAACGCACGGCGTGACACGTATAAAGGGCGGGAAGCGAACCTACTATACAACCTCAGACGGGCTTCCAGAGAACGGAATCTCCTCTATCTGCGCTGATACAGACAACACCGTCTGGGTGATGACCGACGCTGGGCGATACGCCTCTTTGCAGGGGAAGCGCTTTGTGTCTATCCCGCAAAGCCTGAGCGGATGGCAGATTGGCGCGGACAAGAACGGGCTGGTAGTTGCAGAGCAAAACGGGCGGTTCTCTCGATATGCCAACGGAGGTTTCCACGCCCTCAAGGTTAGCGAGAAGCCTCAATATGTGTTCCTCTTCTATCGGGATTCCTCTGGACAACTCTGGTGCGGTAGCGATAGAGGGCTACATAAGGTGGGGGCTGACCGAGTTGAGTGCATTCAAAAAGGACTTCCGCCGGAAGCGCATATACTCGGCATAGCGGAGGGTAGACTACCCGGTGAGACGTGGCTCAGTACAGATAAGGGGCTGGCGCGATACTACATGGGCAGAATGCGCGTATGGAGTAAAGAGGACGGACTGCCCGACAACAACCTCTACCAGATACAGCGAGACAAAGCCAACACTCTCTGGCTAGGCAGTAACGCAGGTATATTTAGCGTACTTATCAGCGACCTCCTCTCCGCCGAGCGCCCAACAGTGCGCTACACGCTCTACAACGCGGCGCATGGCGTGCGTAGTTTTCCTATTACAATGGGGTCTGTACAGACGGAAGATGGGAAACTCTGGTTTAAGGGAGAGACGGGCTTGACCGTTTTCGACCCGTTGCACTTTTCATTTAACGACGTGGCTCCGAGCGTACATACCGAAAGCGTTGTTTTGGAAAAGAAAGAGTACGCTAGCGAGCGATCTTTTGAGTTAGCCCCAGGCAAAAACAACCTCGAAATTCACTATACTGGCATCTCGCTGACGCTTCCTGAACAGGTTCGATTCCGATACCGCTTGCAGGGGTATGAGCGGGATTGGGTCTTCGCCGATACCCGAAGAGTCGCCTACTACACCAACCTACCACCCGGAAAGTACGTCTTCCAGATTAAAGCGGCGAACGCGGACGGAGTCTGGATCCCTCCCATCTTAGGCGCGACCTTCCAACTCCGCCCCTTCTACTATCAGACGATGTGGTTCAAATTTTCGAGCGCTATAGCCTGTATCGGGCTTACTCTAGGCGTATTTCGCTGGCGCGTAAAACGCCTCAAGCAGTACAACCAGTCTCTGGAAGAGCGTGTCGCGGCGCGAACAGACGAACTGGCGCGTTCCAATTGGGAGCTACGAGAGACTCACAACTCGCTTGAAAACATGAACGCTGAACTGGAAGCCACCGCCGAAGAGTTGCAAGCATCCAACGACGAACTGGAGGGAATGAACCAGAGGCTCGCCCTGCTTGCCACAACGGATGGGCTTACAGGCTTGGATAATCATCGCGCTTTTCAAGAGAAACTGCGGCGAGAGATGGCAATTGCGGGGCGTATGGAGTGCGATTTAGGGCTACTTATCTTGGATGTAGACTTCTTTAAGCAGTACAACGACACCTACGGGCATCCGGCAGGCGATGAAGTTCTACGCATACTGGGGCGGCTATTGAAGGAGAGTGTTCGCGCTATCGACCATGTCGCTCGCTATGGCGGCGAGGAGTTCGCGATAATCCTGCCCAATACCAACCCCCAAGCCATGTTTGAGATTGGAGAGCGAATTAGGACGGCTGTCGCCGAGTATCTATTCCCCAATCGAACGATAACCCTCAGTATTGGCGCGGTGGCGCTTCAAGGTAGTAGCATGGATGCGGAGGCGTTTGTGCAGTGCGCGGATAGAGCGCTCTATGAATCGAAGCGTGGCGGGCGAAACCGACTCACTCTGATAGAAGAACAGCCAACGACGCTCGCCGCCTAGACAGGGCGGCGCATACCCCTTATCCGCTGACAATCGCTTAGCTCAGCCAGAAGCCTCTCTCTGTACGCCAGAGAGAGAGCGATAAGCGCCTAGAAATAGCGCGGCGAAAATCGCGTCGCAGAGAGCGAAGACGACGTAGATTTTGGGGGCGATAGTAACGAAGTAGTGATAGAATATCACGCCTGCGAAAACGATTTTCATCAATATACCAAGTACGATAACGCCCATATTCGACTCGGGGCTACGCGCCACAAAAGCAAAGCCGATGCCGAACACAGCGATATAGAGAGAGGCTAGTTGTAGGTAGCCGGGATGTTCTGGCAAGATAAGGTTCATCGCCCTATAGAGCGGCATATAGAATAGGCAAAAAATCAGACCTGCGCCAATATCATAGCAAGCCGCGACGGCGAAAAGCCCTTTAATCTGTTTGATGGACACCCTGACCTCCCTCCTCTTCTGAGTTCCGCCTCCGACTCCTTAATGACTGCCTCAACCTCTCACGGAAACCGCCATGACGCTCCGCAGTCTCCTCCTCTGAGTATATCTGTTTTCCAAGCCACAAACCGCCCTCTTCCAACTCCTCTACGGTCATGTTTTTCGGGATGAAGTTAATATCGAACAGCGTACAGAGTTCCCATGCGCGGTCACGTAGCAGTCGCCCCTCCGCCTTGAGTTGACTATAGAGAGGCGTGCCGGGAAAGGGGGTCAGGTAGGTTATCTGAACATCGTACAACTCGGAGCGTTTTACAAAGCGGTGTACGTCCTCAAATACGTCCGGCGTATCGCCATCCAGTCCGAGAATAAAACATCCGTTCACCGTGATACCGTAAGACTGTATGGTCTCAATAGCGCGTAGATAGTCGTCATGCCGCTTCAACTTCCAGTTAGCATTGAGTTCTAGCCCATCTATCCCTTGACGAGTAGGGCTTTCCAGACCTATCAGTACCTGCTTACAGCCGGATTCACGCATAAGCC
>CAIJLM010000317.1 GCA_903821495.1 uncultured Chthonomonas sp.
CGCATGAGTACGAGGTTCTACACCCCGAAGTGGAAGTCCGTGTGCAGGTTCAGCCCACAAACGGATATGAGACATGGCTCCGCACTCAGATAGGCGCGAGTTCCGACACCGCCCCTGACATCTACAACGCCAACTATGCGCTAGGGTTCTATGAGCGCGGTCTGCTCGTCAATCTCACCCCCTATCTGGAACAGACGAACCCCTACACGCACAAAACTTGGAAACAGAACCTTGACGCGCAGTTTCTGGAAAAGTATAAAATCGGGGGCGATGTCGCTATCATACCCCTCGACTTCATTGAAATCGCTTTTTTCTATAACAAAGACGTTTTCGCAAAACTCGGTCTACAGCCTCCTAAGACATGGGAGGAGATGCTATCGCAGGCGGAGCGTATCCGCAAAGCGGGATATATTGCTTTCGCTGTACCGGGCGATGCCGATTCGTACTGGTCGGGAACGGTAGGCTGGATTTTTCGCTTCTTCACAGATGCCTATCTGCGCGATACCGTTCCACTCGTAATGTCCCATCCCGGCGACTGGGACTATAACCCTCGTGTTAATGATGGCTTTCACCTGGACGTCACCAACCCGTACAACGATGCCACGCTGATTATGAATCCGGAACGCCTGATAAAGGCTATCCGCGATAAACAGATTCGGATGGATAGCCCGCGCTTCCATGAAGCCTATACTAAAATCGCCGAATTCGCCAGCTACTGGCAACGCGGCTTCAACGGAACAAATGCCAACTCCGCCTATCAACTCTTTCTTACGCGCAAAGCCGCCATGATGCTTCACTCCTCCCCTACCATCTCGCAGTTGGAGAAAGATCAGAGCGACCTGTTTAAGGAAGACCGTTTCAACTGGGGGGTGTTCTCAGTGCCGCCGCTCACACAGTCACAGTTCCACATTCCGCCGTTTCGAGGCGTGGGCGGAGCGGGCGCGATGTGGAGCGTCGTGAAGAAAAATGACGCTCAGACCCAACTTGTCACCGACTTCCTCATGTTCACCACCACGCCGCACGCCGCACAGACGCTCGTAGAGGAGGCAGTCAAAGCCCGGCAGTCCATCAACGGGCCTCTACTGATTCCGGGAGCCAAAATGCCAGAAACAATGGCGCGACACTTCAACGCCTTTACGAACCGAGGATTCGAGAAACTCAGTTTTCGAGGGTTAGCGGATGAGCAAGAATCTGTCTGGAAATGGACGGTATGGGCGCAACAGTATCTGGATGGACGTATAACAACGGACACTTGCCTGCAACGCTATCAGGAGACGATGCAGGAGGCAGTGCCGCGAGTCGTTCGTCAGATGAACTACGACATGAACCCGCAGACGAGAGACAAGGTGGGCAAATGATACTTCGCGCTCTTTGGCGTAGTCGCTACTCCTATCTTTTTCTTCTGCCCACATTTCTCTTTCTGGGGCTATTCAACTATATCCCAGCGTTCTCCGGCTTATACCACGCGTTCACCGAATGGGAGACTAGCGGCTCAGCGCATCCAAACGGGCTGGAAAACTTTCGACGTATGGCGCAAGACGAGTTCCTACGCCTGAGCCTTGCCAACCAGTTCTGGTTACTATTAGCAAGCCTTCTGAAAACCCTCATTGTCCCCTTAATGGTCGCTGAGATGTTATTCCATTTACGGTCAAGCCGCTTGCAACAGATAATGCGTACCCTATTTCTAACCCCTATGATTGTTCCCGGTATGGTTGGAGTTCTACTCTGGGGATTCATTTACGACCCGAATATCGGTCTGCTTAACAACGCGCTGACGGCAGTTGGGCTGGGAAGTTGGAACCGAGCATGGCTTGGCGACTGGCATACCGCTCTACCTGCCGTGATAGGAATTGGGTTTCCTTGGGCGGGAGGACTGGCTCTACTCCTCTATCTCGCGGGCTTGATGGCGTTACCAGTAGACCTACTTGCCGCAAGCTCTGTAGACGGCGCAACCTTCTGGCAACGTTTCTGGGCGATAGATATACCACTGCTACGTGGGCAGATGAAGACGATTGCCGTTCTCACCATTATCGGAACGTTGCAGGACTTCGGTAGCCTACTCGTTCTGACAGGCGGCGGTCCCGGGCTGGCGACACACGTCCCTGCCCTGCACATGTATTTTCAAGCGTTTCGGTTTGGGCACTACGGCTATGCCTCCGCTATTGGGTTTGTACTCTTTCTGGTGACTCTTACCTTCACCATCGCCAATATGCGGTTTGTCACCGCCAATGAGGAGATAGCCTGATATGCGAAATCGCCAAATGCAGACACAGGCAGTTTTGATTACCGCCCTGATACTTCTGCTTATCCTCTCAATGGTTCCGTTTGTAATGATGCTTGTTCTCTCTCTCAAGAGCAACGCGCAGATATTCACTCACTTCTGGGAGCCGCCAAAGCCCGCAAGATGGGACTTCTATATAAAAGCCCACAACGCGTTGGGCGGCTATATCGCCAACACAGTCTACGTGGCGGTATTGACCGTTATCGGTGTATTGGCGCTGGCATCTCTAGCGGGCTATACATTTGCGCGGCTTCGTTTTCCAGGACGCGAACTGCTCTACTATGGAATTCTCTCTCTTCTGATGATTCCCGGCATTCTAACCCTCATCCCAACTTTTATGTTGGTAAAGGAGATGCAACTTCCCGCCTTTGTATTCGCGGGACGTGCATGGGGGCCATTCGCACTGATAAACACTCGCTGGGCGCTCATTCTGCCCTACATCGCAGGCGGGCAGGTGTTTGGCATACTACTCTGTCGGGGATTTTTTCAATCGCTTCCCGAAGAACTCTTTGAGGCGGCGCGACTCGACGGCGCGTCGGAGTTGGACATCTATCGGCGCATAGCGCTCCCGCTCTCCCATCCCATACTGGCGACCATCGCCATCATGACATCGCTCTCCGTATACAATGACTATATTTGGCCCCTCATCGTCATTAGCGATAACGCCATCCAAACTTTCTCCGTAGGCGTAACGAAGTTCGCAGGAGAGTTTAATCTCGATTATGGTCCCACACTTGCAGGCTATGTTCTTGGAAGTATTCCCCTGCTCCTACTGTTTGCTTTCGGAATGCGCTACTTCATTCAAGGGATAACAAGCGGGGCGTTGAAGGGATAAGAGTAGGGTAAATTGTGAGTTATACTTTTTTGTCCGATAATGTTTTCAAGATACGCGAGGTAAAGAGGTAAAATCGAATACACGTCAAAACGGCTTGCTTTTCTTTAGAAAAGCAAGCCGTCATAGAAACACTACCCTATAAAGAAAACACTCAGGAAGACGGCGCGTGAGGTAACTTCCGCTCAATCTCGTGTATCTTCTCATAACAGTCTTCAAGCACGTCGTGAACGCCACGCAGATGTTCCGCGTTCTCGCCCTCAGTGCATCGCTTCTTCTCTTGCCACTTTATCGAAGCGATAACAGCGCAGATTCCCGCTATGGAAGCGGCAACCCCTGTCCAGAGCATGACATTGGTTCTCTTATCTGAAGGCACGTTCCGCGTCTCCCTTACAGTTTGAAGATCTTCTCGTCCGCTTCCGCTTCCGAAAGAGACTTAAAGATGCGACGCACAAACGTTATCAACTCCATCGGGTTAAAAGGCTTCGTGAGGTAGCAGTCCACACCCTGTTGCCAACCCCGGAATACGTCTGCGTCCTGCGCCTTCGCAGTGAGCATGATAACAGGAAGGTCGCGGGTGTTCGGGTTCTTACGAATGGTCTGTAGCACCTCGAAGCCGTCCATATAGGGCATCATCACGTCCAGCA
>CAIJLM010000318.1 GCA_903821495.1 uncultured Chthonomonas sp.
AACAACGGCTCCAACTCCCTTATTGCGGAGGTCTTCGCGCACTCCGAAGGGTCCAAAGCGCCCTGCCGCCCCGCGTGGAGGGTCTGTCAACGTGTTTTGCCACTGTGCGGAGGCGACTATCTCGCCATCGCGTGTCGCGAGAATGATGTCGTAGTTGCCATGCTGTAGCCCATCCCGTATCGAGTCTTCCCAGTACGGGAAATGGGTCTCCGTGAATTTCAAGAGGGGAAGCGAATCCTCAATACGGAAAGGGCGAATAACATATCGCTCGTGGTCTAGTTCAAGCTCTTTCTCGCGAATGGCTTTGGGCGTTGTCACATCCTCAAGGTTCAAGCCCATCGCTACAGGTCTCCCTGCAACCTCAAAGCCGCGCTTGAGCAGGAAGGCGTTCGCCTCTGTGTAGCGTTCGTCCACGCCCGGAAACATATAGTAGGGCGCGTAGCCGTTGCAAGAGAGCGTTTCGACTCCCCGTTCTCGCAGATAGTTCATGCCCGCTTCGAGGAGCGCAGTGGCTATCCCCTGCCTTCGCCTAGCTGGATGCACTCCAAAAAAGGTCAGGTAGCCCGTCTTCTCTCCCGCCTCCTTGCGGGTGATGACCTGTAGAAAACCTGCGAACAGCTCTTCGTGAAACGCTACCAGTAGCCCTTCGCGCTGAAAGTTCTTATCCAACAAGAAAAGTTGCAAAAAACGCGCTCTGGTTATCGGGTCGTAAGATAGGCAGTCGTTCCAGAGGGCGGTCAGCAAGGCAAAGTCTGAGTCCTCATAAGGGCGAATCAACATTGGGCGATGTTCCTCCTTGTGTATCTGTCTTTTGCGGTTCGTGAGATGGCGGCGGGAGTCCTGCGTGATTTTTGCGGTTTTACTCGCGTAACCCTGAACTCTTACGCTTCTTGCGTGTTTGGCTCGCTTCAAGCATCTTGACAATTCGCTTGTTAAGCGCCATAACTGAAATGCGCGTCAGAAGCGATGCGCGATAGTCCTTGAAAGGAGCCATAACCTTGAACCGAACATCGAAGTGGCTCGTCGGAGTTGCAGGAAGTCTATTTATTGCGGTATCGTCCTCCCCCTCTCATGCCGATGAGAAGGGGGTCGCCCTCTTGAAAGAGGTCGAAAAGGCGACGCTTGCAATCAAGACGCTCTCCGGCGAGGTGCAAACCACCGCCAAATTTGGAGGACAGACCCAATCCTCCAAAGGCCTGTTTAAAATCAAACGTCCCAACTTTCTTTTTACAAAGATGACTGGGAGCGACGCAACCACCTTCGCCTCCAACGGCAAAAACTTCTTCGTCTATATGCCGAGCCAGAACCAGTATATGAAGATGAAGGCGGACCCGAAAGGTTCCGGGCTGGGAGGAAGTCTACTACAGAGCCTCTTCTTTAACCCCGCGAGTCTCTTTGGCAAAACTGAGCCAAACTTCGGGGGAAGCGAAACAGTTGAGGGCAAGACCTATAGCGTTATCGTCCTCGCTCCGCAGAAGGGGCAGACGATTCGCCTCTATGTCTCGCCCGATAAGCTGGTCGCTCTCGTTAAGATGGAGGCGAAAGACGCAAAAGGGAGCGTGAGCGTATCCGAAGAGGAGAGGTTTGTAAACCTCAAAATGAACGCGCTCATCGCCGATTCGCAGTTCGCATATCTTCCGCCCAAAGGGGCGAAACTGTATGAGCAACCTAGCTACGAAGCGAAACTGCTTCCCGTTAGTAGCCGCGCCCCAGAGTTCAATCTTGCGACCCCGCAGGATGGGCGCATCTCGCTAGAAAAAACGCTGAAAGAGAAGAAAGCCGTTCTGGTCAACTTCTGGTTCCATGGTTGAGGCGCTTGTCGTGAGGAGTTTCCTCATTTGCAAAAGATGTTCGACGAATTCAAGGACAAAGGCTTCACCATCATCGCGTTGAACGGCTCTGACGATAAAGAGACCATCAACAAGTACATCAGCGAGAACCACTTCAG
>CAIJLM010000319.1 GCA_903821495.1 uncultured Chthonomonas sp.
ATCCAGAATGATAAGGGAGTAGGTTCGCTCTTTCGCCATCTGCAAACCCTTTGCGCCATCGTGCGCCATATCTACCGTATAGCGCGACTCAAGCAACCCTTGACGGATAATCTCCGCTATGTCTACCTCGTCCTCTACAATAAGTATTCGCATGGCTCTTGTATCCTCTCCTATAGCGCTCTCTATACCCTTATAATGTATCTTAAAATGATGAAAGAGAGATGAAAACGGCGATAAAATACCCCGCGCAAGAGATATTGCGGGGGTATAGGGGAATCCTTTCATATAACCTCACCCAACCTCTCCTTCGCAAAGGAGAGGAGCCTTTGTGGTTTGAGACTGGGAAGTCTGTGCGTGTTGTTCCAAGTTTGGGGCTTATGTGCATTTTTTTGCCTGCTTCGCGCTTATCGCTACTCTTTCGCATCAATCTAAAACGGGAGGTTGAGCGGGAATTAGCCCGCTCGTTCGCAAAGCAGGGCGAGCGTCCCGCCTCCGGTTTCAGTAAGATGCCGCCTTCTTCACTCTTGGCAGTATCTACGGGCTTCGTTTCGGCAGTTTCGAGTGTTGCGTGAATTTCGAGTGTGTGGTACTATGTGAATGAGAGAATGCTTTGTAAGGAGTACGCCGTGACCCTACTACTCACTGGTCCCGTTCAGTCTGTCGTTCTACCTGAGCGGGAGACTGGGCTTGCACAAGCGTCCAGTAACGCTCTGGCGCAATTTAATATCGTAGAGAACCAACCCCTCAGCCTCCATCTGGAAAACCCGCAGACGGGTCAGCAGATAGACGCTATCATTCCCGCCGCCGCTGTTCGTATCTTTGCGGAGGTATTGGCGAATATGGCGGAGGGTAAAGCCATTACACTGGTTCCCCTCCATGCCGAACTCAGCACACAGCAGGCGGCGGAACTGCTAGGCGTGTCACGTCCGTACTTCATTAAACTCTTGGAGCAGGGCAAGATGCCGTTTCGCAAAGTAGGAGAGCAGAGGCGTGTTCTGTATCAGGAACTACTGCGTTATATTGAGGAGTATCAGAAGGACGCGCATACGGCGTTAGATGAGATGACCGCTGAAGCCCAGAGGCTAGGACTCTACGATTGATAACCGCTCTGCTCGATGCGAATGTACTCTACTCAGCAATGCTACGCGACCTCTTTATGCGTCTCGCAGTCGGTTTCGTGTTTCAGCCCAAATGGACGGAGCGCATTCAGGCGGAGTGGGTGGAGAATGTTCTGGAAAATCGCCCCGATGTGGCGCGTGAAAAGATAGAACGAACTTGCAAACTCATGGAGCAGTGGGGGCGGGACTGGCAGGTTCCAGAGTGCGAGAGCCTTATCGCTACGCTGTTCTTGCCGGATACGAATGACCGTCATGTACTCGCGGCGGCTATTGCATCTCAGTCTCCAATCATTGTGACCTTCAACCTCTCCGATTTTCCAGAAACGGCGCTGGCTCCGTATAACATTCGGGCGTTGCACCCTGACGATTTTCTGGTTGAACTACTGGATGCGACAACCGAAGTCTTCGTTTCCGCTATTCAGCGTCACCGTTTGGCGTTGAAGAATCCGCCTCAAACCCCTGACGAGTATTTGGAGCGTTTTGTTGAGAGCGGTCTTAGGAAGACCGTCTCTCAGTTGGAAGCATACAGACATCGGATATAAGCAGGTCACCCAGCTCGTTCGCAAAGCAGGGCGAGCGTCCCGCCTAAGTGGGGAGTAAGAACCAGCGTCAACGGGGAGCCATCGGAGTTCGCCCCTGACAGGTTTTTTCGTACCGTCTCCGGTTCCAGCAAGATGCCGCGCTTCTTCACCACTTCCACGCGCCTCCCCTCTCTGCGTAGCCACTTCAGTACCTCTTTCGGGCGATAGGGCATACTCTCCAACACGCGATACGCCGTCGCGAAGGGGGTCTCGATAAGGCTGTCGGCAGTAAGATAGGCGATGTCGTGCGCGAAGATGCCCGCATTGAGTTGGGAGGCGAGTTGAGAGACGAGGTGAGCGCGAATAACGGCGGGGTCGGGTTCATACAGCCACGCTTGCGGCGAAATGACGGAGACAGGGTCACACTCAAAAGGCGCAAAAACAAGCGGAGCCTCCTGCCTACCCAGTAGCGTCGCCGTATAGCAGAACGCCCCATATTGATAGAGGGGACGGCGGCTCTGCTGTGCGAACTCCCCGAACCACAAGACCGCCTCGCGACACTCCCCCCTCACCGACACAAACTCAACCTCCGCGTCTGGAGTGTCGTGTAGCGTCGCCTCGTCAATCGCGGGCGATATTTTTACGCCGACATTCGGAATCGAGGCGCGAAGAGTCTGAACCCACTCAAGGGGGGGGCTATAGTCCGAACCGCTACGCACACGCCTTCGCTCTCCATGCTGTCCCTCTGTGCGCCGCGAAGGGTCTACAAAAGCGGTATCGCACCCTGAACTGCGGATTCGCGCAGGGTCAAGCGCAGTCACGTCGGCGCAAAGCGTGTGGAGAGAGGCGACTCGTTGAGCGCAGACGACCTCTGCATTCAGGCGCAGACAGGTCAGCGTGACGGGGTTTGAGTCTACTGCGACCACCTCATTGCGTTTCAAGAGGGCAAGGCTATCTCCGCCCACCCCCGCGCAAGCGTCAAAAACGCGCGTCCCGCTCGGAAACCGAGAGGCGCGATACTCCGCCACTATTTCGCTAGTAGACTGCTCTAGCCCCTCCTTCGTAAAGAACAGCGACTCCGCCTGTGCGAACTTGCCTAGCGCCCTACCGCGAAGTTCCAGCAGTTCAACGGCGATAGCCGCCCGCTCTACAGAGGCTTTTTTGCGTAGGCGCGAAAGGCGTAGCAGACGGTCAT
>CAIJLM010000320.1 GCA_903821495.1 uncultured Chthonomonas sp.
AGGCTTCTAATCTCAAACCGCCATCCGTGCATTCACCCCTTCTCCCAGAATTGGGAGAAGGGGCAGGGGTTGAGGGCTAGGAGAGGTTAAGTGAAAATTCCCATAACCCTGAACTCTTACCGAATTGGCGCTACATCTGGCTGAGGTAGGTGAGCGATTGGGTTAGGTGGCTCGCCATAAATTCAACGGCGACGGTCGCTTTTTCGTAGTTTATGCGGGTAGGTCCCACTACGCCAAGAAAACCTGCGGGGCGGTCTCCAATATGATAAATCGCGGTGATAACGCTACACTCGCGGAGAGACTCGTAGTTATTTTCTCGCCCGATAATAACCGCCACCGAGTCGTCTTTCCATACCTGCTGTAGCATCTGATAGAAGCGATTCTTCTGTTCTAGGGCGTGCAGTAGCATTTCGAGACGCGATACATCGTGAAATTCGGGTTGACGCAGTATCTGTTTGCTTCCTTCAAGGTAGAGACTGCGCTGTTCGAGGCTGTTCGCCACCACAAGGTTCAACGCGCCTACTATTCGCCCCATCGCCTCCGCAACGGGCTGGAGTTCATTGGGGGTTTCCATCACAATAAGGCGCCGCGCCACCTCGCTTAACTCTTGATTCGCGACAATCCCGTTGAGGAAGTTGGTGAGGCGAATGAGCGTTGTTTCGCTAGGGGCGCTCGTCAGTTCCACAAGTCGATGCTCCACCTGCCCCGTCGAAAGTAGAACCACTAGCAGAACATTCCGCGCTACCGCTTGCGTAATGAGAACATGGTGAAGGCGCGTCGTCTCGGTTATGGGGTCGGAGGCTACAGACAGGCAGGAGGTCAGCGAGGAGAGAATACGGCAGGTGTTCAGCAGGATAGCGTCTACCTCGTTGAGAGCGTTGCGCCGCAAGTCGTGTATCGACTGCTCCTCTTCCGGCTCTAGCGCGGCGGCGGGCATAAGCGAATCTACGTAGTAGCGATACCCTTGGTCGGTGGGGATACGCCCGGCGGAGGTGTGCGGCTGAACAATATAGCCCTGTTCCGCTAGTTCCGCCATCTCGTTACGCACCGTCGCAGATTTGCAACCTAGCGTGTGGAGTTCGATGAGGCGTTCTGAGCCGACAGGCTTTGTGGTCTGCACATAGTCTTGAACAATGGCTTGGAGAATGCGGGATTTTCGTTCTCCTAATGACATTGTCGGGGTCTCTCCTCTAAATAGGCTAGATTCTCGGCTAAAACCAGAAGGGGTAGACTGTATCTAGCGATTATCCTATTATATTGTTCTTCATAGCATTTGTCAAGACTCGCCTATTTCAGGTAAGAGTTCACTCTTTTGGGAATTAACCGCGAAACACTCAATGCACAATGCAATGAGTCCGCGACAAACGCGAAAAGGCGCGAAAATAGATGCGAAAATAGATGCGAAAAAGCCCCGCGTTTGGAACCATTCGCAGAGGCTTCCAATCTCAAACCACTAAAACTCCTCTCCTTTGCAAAGGAGAGGTTGGGTGAGGTTAAGTGAAGAAGCCCAACCCTGAACTCTTACCAATTTCAGTTGGGGGAGCGTTAGCGTATCTCTACTTCACGCCTTTTGGTAGTACGCTAGAGCGCCTCTCTTCAGACTCGCGAACCTAGTAAAATTAGGGGTTTTCAGAGGGCGCATAGAGAGGCGCAGGACTAAAGATGTGGTCATTCACTCCGATAATGAGATAGCGAAGAGATAAAAAATACTTTTGCCAGAGGCAAAGACAGTGTATTCACCGCTTGCAATAACGGGTTAAAAGCGCTACATTAGATGGTTACGGCGCTAGATGCGCTAGGCGGTCTCTGCTTGTCATCCTCTAAAATCGCTTTCAACTAGAAAGGTATCTAATATGAGTAACCCCACGATGGGTAACCTCACAACAAGTAATAACGCCACCATCCTCTTAGTAGACGATATGCCGATACTGCTAGAGATGCTACAGGAGATTCTGGCGATGCACGGCTACCATGCGCTTATCGCAGCCGATGGCGCGGAAGCCTATAACATCCTGACTCAGTCCGATGTGCAGATTGACCTTGTGCTGACTGATATGTTTATGCCGCCCGGCATATCGGGGGTCATGCTAGCGCAAAAGATTTACGACCTCAACCCCGCGATTCCGGTCATTCTCGCAACTGGCGACGACAATTTTGGGGATGACCCCCTACCCCCGAATATCAAAGGGACTCTGACAAAACCTTGTCAGCCCAAAACGGTGATAGAGCGTATCAAAAGTATCTTGTCCAGTTAATCCGCGCCTAGCCCGCCTCGCGGGGTAGGTCGTCCCGTCGCCCCCACTCGTTCCATGAGCCGTCGTAGTTGGAGAGGTCGGAGTAGCCTAGCATGGAGAGCGCGAACAGTACGGAGGTCGCCGCCACGCCCCCATTGCAGTAGGCTACGACTCTCTCTTGTTTGTCTACGCCTTCCCTTGCTACAATCTCTGCAATGGCTTCGGCGGAGCGAAAGGTGTTTTCTGGTGTAAAGAGGGCTTCGCGGGGGAGGTGTTTCGCGCCGGGTATATGCCCTCCGTACTTGCCACGTCGTATTTTCCCCGTGTACTGCCCTTCGTCTCGCGCATCTATTAGGCGAATTTGAGGGTTGCCGAGGCTTTCCACTATCTCCTCCGCTACCGTACGCCATGCAGGTTGCAGATGGGGCGTAAACGCAACAAGGGGGACAGAGGGAATCTCCGCCGTCGTTTCACGCCCCTCTTTCAACCATTTCGCCCACCCCCCATTTAGTATGCGAACGTTACTGTTACCAAGATATTTCATCACCCACCAGAGGCGCGTCGCCAGTTGTGAGGCGGGGTGCGCGTCATACGCCACGATGAGGGTGTCGTCTCCAATTCCGTTTTCGGCAAATAGCCTGGCTAACTTTTCCGCTCCCGCTACCTGCGCGGGAACGGGGTCGTTTTCGTCTACAATATCGCTCGTCCAGTCGAAGTAGACGGCTCCCGGTATATGTGATTCGAGGTACTCCGCCCTCGCGCCCAGATAGTCGGCGGTCTGATAGCCGTTTGGCTCTGTTTGCGTTTTGACATAGCCACGCATATCCACCACACGCAGATTCGGGCTACCCGCCGCAATCTGGGCGGCAAGCCACTCTGTTTCAACGAGGTGGCGGGCGCGTATCTCCAGCAAGTTTGACATCTCTGTCTCCTCTCTCCTACCTTTTCAGAAGGCGGCGATAGACCTGCGCGTTCTTCTCCATGATGATAGGCATGGCGAACTCGTTTAGGGCGCGTTGTCGGCTCGCCTCTCCGTATTTCTGTCTTAGCGCAGGATTGTCGGCAATCTCGATAATCGCTTTTTGTAGCGCGTCCGCCGAACGCGGCGGTATCAGTATCCCGTTTTCGCCCGTCCGAACCACCTCTCTACAGCCTGGGGTATCTGTGGTGATGAGAGGTAGTCCCAGCGAAGCCGACTCTAGCAGAACACGCGGAATCCCCTCCCGATAGCTAGGCAACGCCCCGATATGCGAAATACTGAGTAGCGCGGCGACATCCTTACGAGAGCCTAGCCACGTAAGGGCTTGCTTCATACGCTCCGCCTCTGTATCGTTCAGTCTGTCCGCAACTTCGTTATCTAAGCCTCCCACAAGTACAAAGCGGACTCGCGGGTGAGTCTTCTTCATGCGCTCGGCGGCTTCTACATACTCCATGACACCCTTTGCGCGGTAGACTCGCGTTACCATCGTAACGACTATCTCATCGGGCTGTATGCCGATTTCACTGCGGAGTTTCGCCCGCTCTTCCGGCGCGAAATTGTCTGTGGAGAACCTATCTGTCTGCACACCCGACCCCGGAATTACGGAAGCCTTAGCCTGTGGTACGACCCCCATGCGAATAAAGGTGTTCATGTCGTCATGGTTGTAGAAGATAGTGGCTTGCGAGACGCGGCAGGCGCGTTTTTGGAGAGGGGTGTAGAGCGTGCGGATAATTCGAGTTTTTAGGTCGGTGTCCGTGAAGAGCGCCCCAAGCCCTGTTATCGTCCCCATAACCGCTGGAATACCGGTCGAAGCCGCCGCAAGCCGTCCCCAAACACACGGCTTTGTGTCGAAGGTATGCACAAGGTCAGGGCGGACTCTCGCGAAGAGTTCTGCGAGGTTCTTGTATGTTTTGAAGTCGCTTAGAGGAGTGGCGGTGCGCTCCATCCCGTAGGAGTAGTATGGGAAACCCGCCTTCTCGAACTTAGGGGCGATTTCGGCAGACGAACCCGCCGCCTCCATCGTAAATTCGCTGGAGAGCAGTTTCATCAGTTCGATACGGGCATCCACATCGGGTCCCGCGACTATCAACACTCTCGGCTTTTCCGCCATAACTCTACTTCTTATCTCCTTTTTCCAGTATCACTTTTTTCAGAATTAACCGCGAAACATACAAGCCCTCACCCCCGCCCTCAATCTGTCCACCTTGTAGACAGGTTTAGTCTTTTGCTTCATTGGCTTGGGCGAGGGGTGGCTCCAACGAAAACGTTTCGGCTCTCTAGCAACTTTAAGCGAGAGGTAGCATCTGACGTTCGCAAAAGGTCTACTTCATACGCTAGAGCAGTAACCTCGCTATCTCCAGATGGTTATGCTCATTCGCCCACCACCATGCGGTATGTCCGCCCGAATCCGTTTGGCTTTTATCGGCTCCCGCCCCTAAAAGCGTCTCCGCAATCTTGTAAAAATTGCGTTCAGCGGCATCCATTAAGGGCGTAGCCCCGTCAAATCCTGCCGCGTTGGGGTTTGCCCCCGCTGAAAGCAGGGTTTCGACAAGCCCCATGTTCCCTGTACGCACCGCGTGAATCAGCGGGGTGTCTTCTCCATCCAAAGCGAGGTTCGCATCCGCGCCATGCTCCAGCAGAAGCGGAACGGTTTGGGCTTGATTGTCTATAATGGCTTCTATAAGAGCGCTATTGGCTCGCGCAGAGAGGTAGTTGACGTTCGCGCCGTGATGCAGTAGCGCCATAATCGCCTCTAAGTAGCGTTCTTGAACCGCGACGATGAGCGCCGTATCTGCATAGGACGCTGTGAGTATCCACGCCGGATAGTCCCCATAGAACAGGCAGTTCGGGTCTTCGCCTAACTCCAGTAGCCGTTTCAGGCAGTCAATATCACGCTCCAAGATAGCCTTGATGAGAGGCGGCGCTTGCGCCTGCTGTTGCGCTTTCCTCCGGTTCAACGCTCTTTTTATAAGATATGCGTGCATCTTGTAAAACAGCTTCATCCAGTACGCTCTCTTTCGCCAATATATGGCGCTGGCTATCTCCGCTCGCCCGCCACCTCTGCGTACAGGCTCTCATACCGCTTTACAATCGTTTCGAGGTCGTAGTTTTCGAGGATACGCGCACGGGCGGCTCGCCCACGCTCTCTTCGCGCCGTCTCTCCCATCTCCACGAACTGCGCCCAAACTTGCGCCATCGCGGCGGGGTCGGAGGGCGGAACCACGATGCCCGTATCGCCCACAACGATTGCGGTATCCCCGACGTTTGTCACCGCGCAGGGTACGCCGCACGCCATCGCCTCGCCCACCACATTGGGAAAACCTTCGCTCACGGAGGTAAGCGCGAAGAGGTCTAGCCCTGCCGAAATGCGCGGCACATCGCCTCTCTCGCCCAACAGGTGTATGTTTGCGCCCGCGCCACCCTCTTTCAAAACCGCTTGCAACTCCTCGTTCTGCGCGTCGTTGCCGGGTCCGACTAGAATATAGTGCGCGGCAGGGTGTTTCTGCGAAAAGAGTTGCGCGGCGCGAACGAAGGAGGGTTGATCTTTCATTACATGATACCGCCCCACACTGCCAATAAGGAACGTATCGGCGGAAACACCTAACTCTGCGCGGAGCCAACCTCGCGCCGCTTCGTCGGGGGCGTACTGCCCGATGTCGAAGCCGTTGGGAAGCATTCGCCACTCTTTTGGGCGGTAGCCTATCTCGGAGTACGCCTCTATTCCCATCTGCGAGTTTGCGACAATGAGACGCGGCAGGTGTGAGAGACGGGCGCACAGCGCCTCCGCCGTCGCCGTGAGGCGCGAGTACTGCCCTTTTTTCTTGCGCGAACTGCGGATATTCCAGAGTATCGCGGGGACTTTAGCGCGTTTCCCCGCCAATAAACCAATCAAATCGGCGGTTTTGCTCCAAGTTTGCAGGACGGCGGGGCGTTCGCGACGTAGCAGGTTTACGAGAGTGAAGAAGGCTTTTGCGGAGGGCTTTCCCTGCGCCATACCCAGAGACAGAACGGGGATACCCGCCTCCTCAATCCTCTTTCGGATGGGACCCTCATCCATAAAAGCGATGACCACGCTCTCAAACTTCGTTCTGTCCATGCGCGAAACGACCTTGTAGAGCATCATCTCCGCGCCGCCCATTGTCAGACCGTCAATTAGGTGTACTACTTTGATAGGGGGCATTAGCGCTTTCCTCGAATAATACGTTTTATACGGGGTAGAACGTGCAAGCGTCCCAAAATTTTCTGCGTGAGTATTGCGTCTCCAATACTAAACGTCCGCGCCGGATAGTCACGCGATACTTCATCAACAGAGGTCATGCGGTCACGGTAGGCTTGTATGGACTGCGTGAACCGCTTCAAGTCCTTCTCTTGCCAGTCGTTATGGTGGTAGCATACCGTCCAGACCCCCGACTTGCGCTCGTAGAAGCCTCCCCACATCTGTTGAGGTATCCAGTAGGTAGTGTCGAGAGAGCCAAATGGAAGAGTGGCAAACCCATCGCTTACGATATTGATTCCTAAGTTGCGGAGAGCGATAAGCGTATTTTCGTCGAAGGAGTGTGAGGGCGCGACCCAGACGTTGGTATGTACTCCGTTCTGACGAAAAATCTCAACTCCTTTTCGTAGTTTCTCCTCTTGAACGAGGAGCGGAAATCCTGCAAACTCGCTTTTATTGGAGATTTTCATTAAGCCGGAGAGTCTGTTCTGATAGATATGCTGATAGCCATGTAGGGCGATTGTCCAGCCCTCCGCTTGCCAACCGCGAACGCGCTCCCAAAAATCTGAGACGGGCGCGGCTACGTCTAGCAGGGGGTCTTTGTTTTCGGGGACGACGGCAAGAATGGGTTTGACTCCATTTTCTCTCAAAACTTTTTCTATTTCGCCCCACATATCCCAGTTCATGGCGGGGCATATATCGTCGAAACGAACCAGATACCTTGCGGCGCGAGACATATAATCACTCCTGAATAGTTTACCACACGGCGATATGGGGTAGGCGCAATCGCCTACCCCATATCTCACTATACCTCAAAACTCACAGCCTAGAGCGTCCACCCTTTGCGATATTCGCGCTCAAGGTAGGGGCTATCTTCGGCGAGGTTCGTGACTTTACCAGAATCGCCATCGTAACGAATCACTTTCCCCTGCCCTGTTTTCAGCGCGACCACGCCAAGCAACATCGTCTCCACAAGGGGACCTGCATACTCGAAGGGACAGGTGGCTTTCGCCTTGCCTTTGATAGCGTTCGCCCAGTTAATTCGGTGCAGAGAGCCGCCCTGCGCTTTGCTATCTACTGCAGGGCGCGGGTGGGTCTTAGGCACTTTGTCTCCCTCTTCGCGTAGCGCAACTGGGAACAGAACGGGGTTCGCGCCGTAGGTTCCGTGCATCAATACGCCTTTTTCGCCCACAATCAGAACGCCGCCGCCTCTATCGAGAGGAATCGTTTCGGGAAGCGCGTCGGGGCGAGGCGGCATCAGTCCGCCGTCCATCCAAGTCATCTTGACAGGAGGCTGGTCTCCACGCGCTGGGAAGCGGTAGACGCACTGCATCGCCATCGGGTAACTGACCGGACTGTTGTTCGCGTCCATTCCAAAGGGAGTGGAGGTCGCTTCAATGGAGGTAGGGTGCTTTAGCCCCAGCGCCCAGTAGGGATGGTCTATTAGGTGCGCGCCCATATCGCCCAGAGCGCCTGTGCCCCACTCCGTCCATCCGCGCCAGTTGAAGGGGTGATAGATGGGGTGATACGGAACTTCCGCGCCGGGTCCCAAAAACAGGTCCCAGTTCAACTTATCGGGCGTGGGATAGTTTCCGTCCATCGCTTCTCCGAGCGTGCCGTTTAGTTTGCGCGATGTCCATTCGTTGCCAAAATTGAAGCCGCGGCGATTTGGGTCTGGCGGAGGAGTTTTGCCCGGTCTTGGTATGCCTTGGGGCCATATCGGGCGGTTCGTCCATACAAAAACCTCATGCACGGGTCCCAGAATGCCAGACTGTACCAGTTCATTGATACGCGCCGCGCCCTCGCTAGAGTGCCCCTGATTGCCCATCTGAGTCACAAGTTTCGTGCGTTGCGCCGTCTCGCGCAGTACGCGGGCTTCATGCACTGACCACGCCATCGGCTTCTCTACATAGACGTGCTTTCCCGCCTCCATCGCCGCCTTCGCGATAATGGCGTGGGTGTGGTCGGGGGTTGCGACGAGTACTCCGTCAATGTCTTTCGAGGCTTCGAGCATTTTTCGGAAGTCGGCATACCGCCTCGCTTTGCCGTAAGCCTCCTGCACTTTCGAGCCATCGGGGTTTGGTTTTCCGTTAAACCCGGTTCCAAGTCGCGCAAGGCGGGAGTCTACATACCCAAAGTCAACATCTACGGTAGCGACAAGGTTGTGTCCGCCTATAATAAGTTCTGTAGCGTCCGCCATCCCCTGTCCGCCACAACCTACAAGGGCGAAGTTGACGGTCTCGCTCGGCGGCTGATAGCCCGCGCCGCCTAGAACGCGGCGCGGAACTATAGTCGCGCCTAACGCCGCTCCTGCAACGAATGCACGTCGGGAGATTCCGTTTTCAGACATCCTACTCGTCCTCCTTTGGGTTCGATAGCGTGAGTTTTAAGAATATCAGTGCGCCTGGCTGGGATCGAACCAGCGCCCTCTTGCTCCGGAGGCAAGCGCTCTATCCGCTGAGCTACAGGCGCATACAGACCGAAACGAACTCGCGCCAATGGGGCGGCGTTTGGTAGTATCATACCACAATCCATAAGCGAACGCAAGGCGTACCGTATGGGAGTAAGAGTTCAGGATTACGGGAATGAACCGCGAAATGGGGATGCGAACTGCGATTCTACCGCGAAAAGGCGCGAAAAAATGCACAATGCAAGCCACCCTAGAGTAGCGCCGCAAGCCCCTCAAATTGTAGGTAGGTATTTCTCTCGAATTGGGAGAAAGGTGTTCATAGAGAGGGGTCAGTCAAAACTACTGGTCTATTTCGGGCGCGTCGTTGTTTGGGGCGGGAATAACGACGGGTTTGGGCGTAACTACGCCGGGTAGCGCAGAGGGAGGAGGCTGTCCCGTACCGACAACTACCTGCGCGGGAAATGGGCGGTAGTAGTCTTTTCCTAAGAGTTCGCGCTTGACTTCGCCATTCTCTTTTACCACGCGATAGACGTTCACTCGATGCCCTATATGCCCTTTGTCCTGCACTATCCGCTTACCTGTCGGGAGCGCGGGGTCGAGGGTCTCTTTGATGGTGTTGGGGATAGTGACATGGTTTTCAAGTTGAATAGCGACCTCCCTGCCCTCAACGCGCTTGCCGAGTAGGCGAAACTCCAAGAAGCCTCGCGACGCGCTGGCATGAATGTAGATAGGCGTAGCGGTATTATTCTGGAATTTGAAGTCTATTGAGCCGTCCACAACGGTAGCGTCGCGCCCTGCGGGGACGTAGTGAACGGGGAAAGCGTGATGCGAACGGGAGACGATTTTCAGGTTGGCAAGGAGCGCGGCGTTGTAGAGAGTGGTGGAGACTTGACATATCCCTCCGCCGACACCGGGCTTGAGTTCGCCCTTTATGATGACAGGCGCATCTCTAAATCCCGCTCTTTCGCTCCGAGGTCCCACTATCTTGTTGTAGGAGAATATATCGCCTGGGGCGAGTAGGGTTCCGTTGATATGACTTGTAGCGAGGGCGATATTCCCTCCACGGTTCGCGCCAGTGCCGCCAAAGTGAGTGCGGAAATGGCTAATTTCGCCATCTATCTGACGCAACGAACCCTCTGTAACAACGGGAGGAGTCTCCTTAACGGCGAGTTCGATACTCAGGTCGTTCGCAGGATTCGCGTCCGCCTGCGCGATATGGTTCGCCCAAGCCGCCGCTACCGCAGTGATGGAGGTGGAGACATCTAGCCCGTAGCCCGCCTTACCGGGCAGAATAGCGAAGGGGGTTTGTCGTATATCGAGGCGCGGGTTCTTGGGATCCCTGTCAACAACTCTCTGTATTCGCTTGAACCGCTGTCTGAGTTTGTCCTCTTCTACACTGGTACGTACAGCGACGGTCTTCCCTGTCGGCGTGACAAAGACGTTTTTGACACGCTCCAGTAGCCCCGCCTCGCCCATTTTGGCAATCTCAGCGAGGGTAGCGTCTACATCCACGCGAAGCCCTATCTCTTTCGCGAGGGACTTCCATGTTCGAGCGACATTACTCGCTTCGGGGAGTCGTAGGACTACGCTGGTAGAGGCGTGTTCTGCGGCGAACTTCTCAAGGAGAGGGCGCACCTCTTCCACGCGCTTGCCGCCTACCTCTATCTTGCCCATCAGAGTTCCAAGAGGAATGGCGTTGTTAGAACCGTTTGCTTTCGCCATAACGAAACCGGCTCCGATGGCTAGGACGGCGAAAGGCGCAAAAAGGAGGGCGCGCGCAGTTCGCCTAGGGCGACGCTTTGAGCGTGGGGCGGTACGGGGAGGCGCTGTGTCCGAGGAGTTCACCTTCATCTGTTTTGTATCAAAATCCTTTTTAAGCGAAGCGGAGTAAGAGTTCATTCTTTAAGGGAACGAACCACGAAACAAGCGAAAAACAGTATGCAATGCGGTTCAACTCATACTGCTCACATCCGTCTCTCTCCATTTCGGAGAGGGGTTTGGGACAGGCTCTTACTAAAGCGACTATATCGAGACTTCATATCCCGGCAGCGTATCTTGGTCGTAGGGGTGATGGTGGTTATGGTTGTGCGGAAGACCTTCATGCGTTTCAATACGCTCAATAAGCTCTTCCAGTTTCTCGCTATGCCGTTCAAGCAGTTCAAGTCGACTCATCAACTCTTGAATAGTGTCATCGCGTGGGTCAACACGGTTTATCGTGTTATCCATAACAGCGCTGTCCGTAGGAGCGCCATTCCGCCGAATGATGCGACCCGGTATTCCGACCACTGTACAGTTATCAGGAATATCCTTATTTACTACGGCGTTCGCCCCAATTTTGCAGTGGTCTCCGATGGTGATGGGACCCAAAATCTTCGCCCCCATACCAATCAAAACGCCGTTTCCAATCGTTGGGTGTCGTTTGGTATGTGTGAGGGAGGTTCCGCCAAGCGTGACCTGATGATACATCAGCACATCGTCGCCAACAATCGCCGTCTCGCCAATCACTACGCCCATGCCGTGGTCTATAAAAAACCTGCGCCCTATCTGCGCTCCCGGGTGTATCTCAATACCGGTCAAGAAACGGCTCACTTGAGACACGATACGGGCAAGCGACGCACAACGCGCTCTCCATAATCGGTGAGCGACACGGTGAAACCAGAGGGCGTGGAGTCCGGGATAGGTAAGCACCTCCAATACGCTCCGCGCCGCGGGGTCTTTCACAAAAACTGTTTTTATATCTTCTCTGATTCCGCCAAACACAGGAGTCTTTCTTTCCGCGCCACGAACGGGTGACGAAGGGCAAATTTACCTTTATAGTGTAGCATATAGTACGAATAACTGCAACATTTTTCTATGCTTTCTGAGATTCCTCCTCTCATAAGAAGGAACTACGTTCGCCCTAAGCCAATAGGTTTGTATACTATGCACGAGGAGACTCTCAATGGCTCTTGACCTTATCATTCGTAATGTACAGATAGCGGACGGGACAGGTTCGCCGCTCTACACCGCCGACATCGCCGTAACGGGCGACCAGATAACAGAGATAGGCAACTTCGCCCCAAACGCTACCGCCGAGCGGACTATTGACGGGGCAGGGTATGTCGCGTCGCCCGGATTTATCGATATTCACACGCACGCCGACATCGCGCTCATGGCGCGTCCTGAACACCATCCCAAAGTGTTGCAAGGGGTCACGACGGAGGTGTTCACGAACTGCGGACTCGGCTTCGCCCCTGTGAACGACGAGGGACTCGCCATTCAGAAAGACTATATTCTGGGTCTCTTCGGCGACGACGGAAACGCGGACAATCCGCCTCACCCCAAAGTAGACTGGAAGTGGCGGAGCGTCGCGGACTTTTTGGAGCGCTACGAGAAGAACGGTATCGGCGCGAATCTCGCCTACCTTATGCCGCACGGCTCAGTACGAGTATCGGCGATGGGCATGGCGGAGCGCCCCGCCTCCGCAGACGAACTAGAGACCATGCGAAGTATGATAGCGCAGGGTATGGATGAAGGCGCTTGGGGCTTGAGTACGGGAATATGGTACGCGCCCATGCGTTCGGCGGATAGGCAGGAGTTGGTGACAATATGTAAGACGGCGGGCTTTTTCGCAACGCACCAACGCGACTACGGCGAACAGATTTGGGAGGCGACTCGCGAAAGCCTAGACATCGCGAAGGAGGCGGGAGTCCCTGTTCAAATCGCGCACCTTCAGATGAATGGTCCCAGCAATGCAGGGCGGGCGGGCGAGCTTTTAGAACTCCTTGAAGGCGCGGTAGCGGAGGGGGTTGACGTGACAGTGGACACCTACCCCTATACGGCGGGTTCGACCTTCGTTCAGTCTACGCTTCCCGCTTGGGCGGTGGACGGGGGACCTGACAGTATTCTACGCCGCCTCTCGGAACCAGAGACTCGCGCTAAACTGGTGGCGGAACTCGCCCTGCTTCCCACAGACTGGAGCCGATACGCAGTCGTGGGAGTCTCCTCTCCTGAAAACGGACGCTATGAGGGCATGACCTTTCCCGACATCGCCCAAAAGCGCGGTATGAGCATTGCAGAGTGGATTTGCGCGGTATTGGAGGAGGATAGTCTGAAAGCCTGTTTCGTAGCGAATAATGCCCATGAGAACAACATCCGAGAGATTTTGCAGTGGAGTCGGCAGATGGTAGGGAGCGACGGGCTTCACCTGCCGGGCAAGACGCACCCGCGCCTCTATGGAACCTTCCCGCGTATTTTGGGGCACTATGTACGAAACGAGAAGGTAATCTCGCTCGTAGAGGGTGTAAGGAAGATGACCTCCGCCCCCGCCGAACGCATCGGGCTGAAACGGCGCGGCAAACTGCAAAAGGGAAACTTTGCGGACATCGTTCTCTTCAACCCAGACACTGTGATTGACCGCGCAACCTACGACGACCCGCTTCGCTACCCGGACGGCATCGACTGGGTTTTTGTGAACGGCAAAGCGGTGAAAGCAAACGGCGTTCCGACGGGAGAACTGGCGGGGCGCGTGTTGCGAAAGACACGATAGAGTGTTGTTAGGTGCGCCTTTTGGCGCTCTAAGGAGAAAAAGTGGCACTAATCATTGAAGCCATGTACGATGGCGTAGTCTTGCATCCGCTAGAGCCTTTAAAGGTGGAAGCCAACACACGAGTGCGAGTGACAGTGGAGGTAGTCTCGGAAGATCCGAAACCTCCACGCTCGTTTCTGCGAACTGCCATTGCCTCCCGCATTGAGGGCCCCGCAGACTGGGCGACAAACCTAGACTCCTACCTTTATGGCGACGACAATGAACCGAGTTGAGGAGGTGTTTTTGGACACGTCCTACGCTATTGCGCTCGCGGCGCATACTGACCAACTGCACCCCAAAGCGATGCAAATCGCCGCGCAAATGCAAACAGACAGGACGCGCATAGTCACAACTCGCGCCGTCCTGTTGGAGATAGGAAATGCTCTCGGCAAACAGCGCTACCGCAGTACAGCAGTCGCGCTTTTAGAGGCGCTTCAAGAAGACCCCTCTGTTGAAATCGTTCCTATTTCGGATGATATATACTCCCGCGCTTTCGACCTCTATCGCTCAAGACCTGATAAAGAGTGGGGGTTAGTAGACTGCATCTCATTCATTGTCATGCAGGAGCGGGGAATTGTAGGGGCGTTGACTGCGGATGTCCATTTCCTGCAAGCGGGATATAGCGCGTTGTTACGATAGGTAAAGAGCAAGCGACTATGAGTGATAAGCCCCCCAGAAAGTTTTGCGCGTAGCCTAAGCGGAGCGGCAAGGCGAATTGGCGATATTATGCGCGAAACGAACGGGTTATACTGCTCGTAGTAGGGAGTTAGGGCGAGGATTCCCTCTCGCAACCTTCTGTCGAAGAAGGAGGGGTAGTACTATGGACACATCACTACTAACGCTACTGGTGATAGGGCTAATCGTCTTTGCGATATACCTCTACAACCGCATATTGGAACTCCAGAAGAGCCTTTCTGAACTAGAGGAGCGTCTTTCGTATCGGGAACAGGACGAGGCTCTGATAGCCTCCGCCCACGCAACACAACACCCCGTAGAGCGCCCCGTCCCGCCATTAGAGGCGGCTCCTCCAAGTGTCGTAACGCCTCCGTCTACGCCTGTTTTTCAGCCCGCCCCTGCCCCCGCTGTAGCCTATACCACGCCGTCTGTTCAGCCTGTGTACTCCCCTCCCCCTATGCCGCCGCTACCCGTTTTTGAGCCTAAGCCTAGCCCTTCGCCGCAAACCGCGCCCGCCGCCGCGACTGGCGACACTCAACAACGCCCTGCATGGAGTATCGAAGAGGCAGAGGCGTTCACCTTAAAACTAACGCCCGAACCTTTAGCCCCGCAACGCCCTGCATGGAATATCAGAGATGTAGAGGCGCTGGTCGGAGGGAACTGGCTTGCGAAGTTAGGGGTCATTGCAATCGCTATTGCGATGGCTTTCTTCCTACAGTACGCCTTTAGCAAGGGGCTGATAAGCCCGACGATGCAGGTTGTCGCAGGACTCTCTGTCTCTGCGCTGATGATAGGCGCGGGGCAGTATCTACTAACAAAGCAGACCTACCGCAACTACGCGCAAGTCGTCATTTCGGGCGGGATAATGGTCTACTTCTTGTCCATCTATGCCGCCTACAACTTCTACAACCCGCACCTTATAGGCTACACCATAGCGTTTGCGGCTCTGGCGATAGGCGCACTAGCGGCTTCCGCCCTCGCGCTCAAGAACGATACGGAGGCGGTGGCTCTCCTCTGCACGCTTGGCGCATTCGCCGCGCCTATTCTTATCCGAAGTAACGGCGTAGCCTCCTCCTCTGCGCCCTACTCGCTATACGCCTATCTTACCTTCCTCAACCTCTGGGTGTTCGCGCTAGTGCGCCTTCGCAACTGGACTTCCCTCTCCGCGATAGGGCTTGCTTCAACGTGGATACTCTTCTTCGGCGCGGGTTCTTACGAGGGGCAGGGCTGGATAACAGAGGGGGTCGCCACTATTTTCTTGCTCTTCTCCTGCTATCAGGGGATACAGATGCTCACCGCCTACGCGGAATCGACTGAACAGTCCGATGATACCGTTATGCCCATCGCGGTAAAATTGGGGCTAGGTATGATACTCGTAGGCTGTCTAGCGTTCGGGGTATCCAGCGCGGCTATTCTGCTCCATGTCAACACGTTAGGATTCCCGGACGTAGCCCTTGCGGGCTTGACGCTGACTCTCGTAATGGTCTGGCTCACAACCTCCCTACCCCGCATAGGACGCTACGAAAAGGAGATGCGCCTCCTCTTTGGCTACCTCGCAAGCGGCGCTTTCCTGACGCTTATGTCGGTCGCGCTCAAGACCGCCACCCCCATTTCACAAGCGAACGCGCCCTCCGCTTTCGTCTTCAGCGTGACTACCTACTTCCTGTTTCTTGGGGTCTCTACCACCCTCTTTCGGCGTTCAGAAGCGACTGCGACAGCCGCCCTGCTTGTTATCTCAAACGCCTTCGTTCATATCTGGATGACGAGTCTCGCGCTTCAAAGCGTCGCTCTCTGGAAGGTTCCCGCGCACATACTCTGGTTGCCTCTAGCGGGTTGGCTTGGCATTTTGGGGCTTTGGAGCGTCGCCAAACTAGCGAATGAGAGGGAGTATTTTACAAGAACCCTCGTGTTTATCGCGCATAGCCTGCCGTTAATAGGGCTGCTCATCGCTCTGAATACAGGTCGTAGCCCTATTGGGGCGGGGCTTTTTGCAGGAGAGTTTGTCCTTATATCGGGGACATGGATTGCGCTGAGAAAACAGACCGCGTGGAGATGGTTTCGCGCCGATATATTCGCCATTTTCTCTAACGCCGTTCTGTTCTTTGGGTATTTTACCGTTTACGCGCCTAGCGAGACCTATCACGGCGCTGTCCCGCTTGCGGCATGGGCGTTGGCTATGGCGGTGTATCATGCGCTTGTAGGCGGGTTCGCGCTACGCAAAACGGGGGCTGACCTACTCGATAGGCTCCTCTATCTCGGTATTGGCGCAACCTTCCTCGCCGTCGCCATTTCACTTCAACTCAAGGGAAGTTTTATCACTCTGTCATGGGCGACAGAAGCCGCCGCGCTCATTTTGGCAGGGTTAGCCGCCCGAAACGCCACTGTCCGCGCCTACGGGTTGACGCTGTTCGCTATCGCGGTTGCAAAATCGTTTCTGCTAGACACGACTATCCCGCTAGAGTCTACTACTCTCTTCTGGAATCCGCGGTTTCTCTCAGGAGTGGCTGTTGTCGCCTCTGCCTACCTCTCCGCTTTCGCCTACTGGAAAAAACGTACAGAAACACTCCCTGCGGAACAAGACGTTATATGGAGTTTGTGCCTCACCGCCCACCTCTTCACCCTGCTCTTCGTAAGCCTAGATTTGTGGGGGTACGCCAGAACTGCGGGAGCGAACGACATACAACCGAGTGTCGCACAGTGCGCGTTGTCCGTCTTTTGGGCAGTGTACGCTTGCGCTATTATCGCGCTGGGGTGTTCACGAGGCTGGGCGCGTCTCAGATGGCTTGGGCTTGGAGTGTTCGCTCTTGCCGCGCTCAAAACGGCTGTCGTAGACTTACTGATTCCGCCTACGCACTTCGCGCTGTTCTATAACCCGCGATTTCTCTCAGGACTGGCTGTTATTGTTTCCGCCTATCTCTCCGCGTTCGCCTACTGGAAGAAGCGTACAGAGACTCTTCCTTCCGAGAAAAGCGCAGTTTGGGGTTTATGCCTCACCGCTCACCTCTTCACCCTGCTCTTCGTAAGTCTGGATTTGTGGAACTCTGCGGGAGGGACAAACGACCTTCAACAGAGTCTCGCTCAGTGTACACAGTCTCTCTTTTGGGCGCTGTATGCGAGTGTCACACTCTGGCTGGGATGTTCACGGCGCTGGCAGTCGCTTCGGCAGTTGGGGGTGGGTATCTTAGTCTTGACAACGGTAAAAATAGTTTTTATGGACTTATGGATACCGCCTACTCATTTCGCGTTACTCTACAATGTACGCATACTGACCGGTTTTGTGGTTGTCCTCGCCACCTATTTCACCGCGTGGCTTGTCGAGAAATATAAGCAGGACATTCCCGCCGAAGAGCGGCGCTATTTGAGAGGCTTCCTTTTGAGCGCCCACCTACTCACCCTGCTATTTGTGAGCCGAGACCTCTGGGAACAGGCGCAACTCCACTGGAACGCTGGCGGTCAAGGCAACGCGCCGCAGTTGGCTATGTCCATCTTCTGGACAGTCTACGCGCTAACGGCGGTCATTTTTGGTATCGTTAAGCGTAACAGACAGACGCGCCTCTTCGCTATGGGCTTACTCTATTTCTCTGTATTGAAGGTCTTTGTGTTCGATTTGAGCGGACTGGAAGGTATCTACCGAATCGCCTCGTTCTTCACGTTGGGGGTTATACTTCTGCTGGTAAGCCTACTCTACACGCGCTTTGAGGCGCAGATGCGTAGCGAAGCCTCAAGCCAAACGGAGAGGGCGTAAAACATGGAAAACAATATACCAACGCCCTCTCCCGAAACTATACAGCGGGTGCAAACGCTACTAGAGCGCATACAGAAGACTCGCCCGACGGACACACGCGCCTATCTGGAGGCGCACGTAGAATTAGTTGAGATGGGATACGAGGCGGGGTGCGCGATACACGCTCTTGTGGAACCGAAAATCACTCGCGAACGCAAAAAAATCGCGAAATACGACGCTTGTAAAACCCCTTTTGGGCTACTTTATCTTGCGGGATGCGCCATCGCAGGAATCGCTTGGCTACTCCACGCTTCACCTAACGTATGCGTCTACATTATGCTTATAGCCTCGGCTCCGAACGGCGTTATCAGCGTAATACAGACAATGACCCATCAGCGTGCAGACGTTCCCTACAACGCCATTGCAGAGGCGATTTCAATACGCGACTACAGGATGCTCCCTATCTTGCTCGACCTAGCGGAGTACAGCGACGCTTCAGCCCAGCAAGAGCGTATCAAACTTTGCGCCGTTGAATACCTGCCTCAAATCGTAAAGGAGCGCGGTTTCTCGTTCAGCGTCTACCAAATGAAAACGCTTCATGGAATGTTATCCGCACCTGTCAGACCAAGCAAAAATGAACCCGCTCATGATGTAAAACCCCAAGTCGTTATTCTCCACGCGCTAGGGCATATAGGCGATGAGACTTCGCTTCGCCTCGTGAAGAACCTCGCCAAAAACTCTTACTATCCTACTCTAAAACAAGCCGCGCTAGAGACGCTTCCCCTCCTCGAAGCCCGCGTACAACGCATGGGGCTAGACCTGCTTCGCGCCTCCACCGCCCCCGTTGAACCCAATAAAGAGTATCTGCGCCCCGCAAGCGGCGCACAAACCGAACCCAAAGATGAGCTATTACGTCCGCACAACAGCGACTAAACCTCCTAAAATACCCTCAAACTCATAACTCTGTGCAGGAAATGAGAGTGTCGATAGCGTACTATCAGGGCATATAAGGCTTCGTTCAAAAACACAAATGAGGGAGAGATAACAACGATGGCTACCATTGAGTTCGTACAGAACTACGACGACCTATCCACCGACCAGGGGTTTCAGTTTCGTTTTCACTGCGACAAGTGCGGAAACGGCTTCATGTCCACCTTTGCCGCGAACAAGCTCGGCATGGCGGGGGGCTTTCTACGGGCGGCGGGAGGGCTGTTCGGGGGAGTATTGGGAAACGCGGGAAACAGCGCTTATGAGATACAACGCGCCGTAGGCGGAACCGCTCACGACGGCGCTCTCAAGAGCGCCGTCACGGAGATAAAGCCCCTCTTCAACCAGTGCCGACGCTGTGGACACTGGGTCTGCAAGGACATCTGCTGGAACAACGAAAAGGGACTCTGCAAGGGGTGCGCGCCCGTATTGATGGAGGAGTTGGCGGCGGCTCAGGCGGAGGCGGCGAGACAGCAGGTTATCGAAAAGGCTTACGCCACCGACCAGACTCAGGGGGTGCAGGCGGGGGTACAGTCGGCGGCGCAGTGTCCAAGTTGCGGCGCTCCCTCCACAGGGCAGAAGTTCTGCTCGGAGTGCGGTACAACGCTTGTTCAGAAGGTGAAGTGCGGAGGATGCGGCGGCGCGGTTACGGCGGGGGCTAAGTTCTGCCCGGACTGCGGACACCGCTTCTAGCATGATTTGCCCTGCCTGTCAGCAGTGGATAAACCCGTTATGCAACCGCGAAGAGAGGACGATAACCTGTCCTCTTTGCGGGTGCGTGACGGGACATCCGTTTCCAATCTGTGAAGAGGAGGCGATGGCGCGTCGGCTACGCGAACGCCCGACATGGCAGGGTTGCGATGAGGAGTTCATACAGAGGCAGACCGAGCGCCTAAGCGCCCTGAGAGCGGGAACGACCAGCCCCGTTCCCATACCGCTACTCGATACCACACACGCCTCTTTCGCTGAGACCGCCGAACGAATTCGCGAGTGGGCGCCCCGCTTCCCGCTTACGGGATAGGCTTCGCAGTAGCCTCGCCCTCTATCAGTTCGTACCGCTTATCGCTCGCTAGGTTGGAGTAGGCGCTCTCCTTCCCGCCCCCCCATGACACGGTTACACTCTCAATCTTCGCATCCGCGCCCAGACCAAACAGAACACGGCTATCGTTCGCCGAAAGATAACTGCCCCCGCTACGGCACGTGCGCGTCTGGGTTCCTCTGTCCGTTTTGAGAGTAATCTTCGCGCCATAGGCGTTTCGATTGACGCTTTTGCCTGTCAACTTGAAGCAGAGGTAGTGGTTCGTATTCTGGCTCTCGTTGTGCAGAAGGCGGGGAGCGCCCCTATTCGGAATCAGCAGAATATCCACCTTGCCGTCGTTATCAAAGTCCCCATAGCACGCGCCCCGCCCAACAATGGGCTGAGTTATCGCCGCGCCTGCAAGGATACTCACATCGCTAAATTTGCCATCGCCCCTATTCTGCAAGAGAACCGAGGGCTGTTCGTAGGTCTGCGAGGGATTAGATTTCGCTACTGTGTCCTCTATATGCCCGTTTGTAAAGAAGAGGTCTGTCCATCCGTCGTTATCAAAGTCCGCGAAGAGCAGTCCGAACGTGATATAGGGATAACTCGGCGCGTAGGTTCCTACCTGTTTCGAGCGTTCGGCGTAAGACGGCTCTCTCCCTATCGGGTAGAAGCCGATACCCTCAAAACTAAAGTTTCCAATCGCAAGCCCCGCCGTTCCATCATTCTTGTAGTCGGCTATGTCAATACCCATGCCGGCGCGAGTCGCGGCGTTGTCGCTCAGTGCGATACCGCACTCAAAGCCAATCTCCTTGAAGGTTCCATTTCCATTATTATGGAAAACGTAGTTAGGTTGCATATCGTTCGCGACAACAATATCGGGGTTTCCGTCGCCATCTAAGTCGTGAACGACCACGCCGAGCGCCTTTGCGTTCTCGTTCCAGATACCCGCCGCCTTCGTCGTATCCTTGAAGCGTCCGCCGCCCTCATTATGATACAAGCGGCAAGAGTCCCCCGGATACTCCTGCGGACGGCAGTACGACTTGAACCCCTTCGAGGTGCAGGGAATGTCGGTCTCAGGAGTCCACCTCGCATAGTGACAGACGAACAAATCCAACTTGCCATCCTTGTCGTAATCCAGCCACACCGCGCTTGTACACCAGCCCGAACCGCCCGCGCCAGAGATAGCCGTCACATCCCGGAAGCCTTTGCCCTGTTCGTTATGAAAAAGACGGCTTCCTCCTACCCCCGTGATGACGAGGTCGTTGTAGCCGTCGTTGTCGTAGTCTCCGACGGCTACGCCCATACCCTGCATGGAGACGGCGAGTCCCATCTCCTTCGTCACGTCGGTAAAGGTTCCGTTTTTATTATTGTGGTAGAGGGCGAGCGTGGGGGCTTGCCCGGCGCGCGGTTTCCACCAGTTCCCATTCACGAGCAGAACGTCGAGATAGCCGTCGTTGTCGTAGTCAACAAATGCGCCGCCCCCGCCCATCGTCTCTGGCATATAGTATTTCCCCTCCGCGCCATTCACACGTGAAAAGCGAAACCCCGCCCTCTCCGTCACATTCTGAAAGCGAGTCGTGGTTGTGGCAAGGGAAGCCGTGTTGACCGGAGAGGAAGGCGGCGCGACGCGGTTGCATCCTGCAAGTAGCGGATAGCACATTAGCGCAAGGAAGAGGCGAAGGGAGGTTCTCATAGTAGCGTGACCTGATAGGTTGGAGGCAGAGGTAGCCCTATCTTCTCGAATAGTTTTTTCAGTTCCGTTTTCACCTCTGCACTGCTACGGCTATGCACGAAAGCGATTTGCAGTTGGAAGTACGCTCCGCTCAACTGCCCGCGCTGTAGATAGTGACGCGCCAGCGCGAAATGAGGGTGATAGTCCGTCGGAGAGTGACTGATAGCGATGTTCAACCTCTCCTCTTTGCTGTCACGCTCCACCAGCCTACGGGCAATCTCTTTCTGCTTCTGGGCGTTTTCTACGTCGCCGCTTCGCGAGTAGGCATTCGCCAACTGAAGACGCGCTCCGCTCGAATCGGGAACCGCTGTCAATAGGTTCGAGTAGACGTAAATCGCCGCGTGGTAACGCTCCCGCTCCATCATCATGCTTCCCAAGCGCTCCATGACGTTTACGTCGCCGGGCTTGAGTTGAAGGGCTTTCAAGAGGTAGTGTTCCGCTAAAGCGGGGTCGCGCTGTTTGTAGAGGGGGTTCGCCAACATTATTCCGTAGTAGAGGTTGACACGCGAGTCTTCTGGCGTCTGCTTCAACCATACAGCGACGATTTTTTCCGCGTCGTCGAACCTCTGCTGATTGTAGAGCGCGAAGGCGTAGGTCAGGGCTACAGCGCTGTTTTGGGATTCCTTTTGATAGAGCGTTTCGAGCAGAGCGAGGGCTTGCGTGTTTTGCAGGCTCTTCTGTAGTTCTGCGGCGAGCGCAAGCCCGCCCTGCACATCTCCCGGCGAAAGCGAAGCCGTAGCCGCGTTCAAAGCCTTCACCGCTTCCGCGTTTTTCTCCATTCCACGATAGGCGCGGCTAACACCAATCGTAGCGGGCGTGTAGGCTGGATTTTGCCGAAGCAGGGATTCGTAGACTTGAAGAGCCGAGTCGTATCTTACAAGCGCCAGCAGACACTGCCCCAACATCTCTTGCGCTTTGGGCGGCGCGGAGGTCTTCTCGCTACGCGAACTCAATCCCCCTAAAATCACCCTTGCCGAAAGCATATCCCCGCTCTTCATAGCGGTCTCGGCATAACCCGTTATCGTTTCAGGCGACTCCGTACGCTTGTTACTCCAAATCTCCGTCAGGCGGGACAGCCTTTCACGCAGGCGCGCCGCATCATCGGTTGGAGGGTCGGGGGGCGCAGGGGCGGTCATGGTCTCCTCAATGCGTAGCAGGTTCGAGGTCGGGGGCGCGGGTTGCGCCTGTCTTCCCTTCAAATAGAACATGAGATTCATGCCTATTAGCATGAACAGGGCGAAACCTATTAGTTTGGGCGAGTTGGCTTGAGGTCTTGGACGTGTCATAGTACGATGGGATTCCCCTTGATGGAGCGAAATTCCTGCTTTACGGTGAGCGAATAGAGGGATAAAAGAAGGGAATCAGAGCGCGAGAGGGGAAAGATAGCGTGGAATTGCATTACTAAATCTTCATGGGGTGGAACGCCTTGCCTGTCCCCTCCCCATTTTCACTTTTCTAAGGAGCAAGATTGATGACCCCCGAACTAGACCGTCGCCAACTCTTCGCATTGGGCGCAAGCGCCGTCGTCGCCGCTTCGGCTACATCTGCGATAGCAGCGCCCTTCGCCCTGCAAAATGGGCCCGCCGCTGGCAACACGAAAGGCGACTTGAAGCCTATCGCTATGCCCGACAAACTCAAGAATACCGCCCCCGCAGGGATTAGCCCCAAAACGCACGAGGAGCATTTCAAACTCTATACAGGCTACGTAAAAAAGGTGAACGAGATACGCGACAAACTGTCGGCGATGGGTGTTCCCGACCCCGCCAAAGCGAACCAGACGTTCAGCGAGATTCGCGAACTCAAAGTGGAGTACACCTTCGCGCTTGGCGGCGTGAAGAACCACGAACTCTACTTCAACATTCTGGGCGGACAGGGCGGAGCGCCGAATGGCGACATCGCCGAAGTCATCAAAGCCTCGTTCGGCTCTTACGAAAACTGGGTAGCCGACCTCAAAGCGACGGGCATCGCCGCAAGGGGCTGGGTCTGGCTGGCGCACGACTACACAGACGGTAGCATCTTCAACTACATCGGCGACGCGCAGAACACCTTTCCAGTGTGGCACGCCACGCCCCTCCTCGCACTTGATGTCTACGAACACGCCTACTACCTCGATTTTCAGACGGGACGCGCCAAGTATATCGACGCTTTCCTCAAATCGGTGGACTGGGACGAGGTGAACAAAAACCTCGCCGTAGCGAAGGCGGTAGCCGCCGCCGCGAAGAAGTAGCATGAGCGGAGGGCGGGAGAGAGTTCTGTTTCCCGCCCTCGCACCCCGCTTCGCAAGGTCAGCCACAATGCCCAAACCCTACGACATCACTACAAAATACCTTATCGAATCACGTCCGCAAGACTGGTTGCGCTTGCTTGGTCTGCCTTTAGGAGAGGTGGAAATTCTTGACGCTGACCTCTCTACCGTGATAGCGGAAGCGGACAAACTGATTCGGGTCAACGCCGAACAGCCCTACATCGCCCACCTTGAGATGCAAGCCTCGTATAAGCCCGATATGGCGGATAGGTTTATGGTGTACAATGTACTTGTAGGGTATCGTACAGGGTTGCCTGTCAACACCTCTGTTTTTCTGCTTCGCCCGGAAGCGGATGGCGCGGTCATGCGTCAACCTATTCATAAGCGATTTTTGGCGCAAGAGCCGTATCTCCAGTTTCATTTTCGAGTCGTACGCTTGTGGCAAGAGCCAGTGGAAAAGTATCTGGAGGGCGGATTAGCCTCTCTCCCGTTAGCGCCGTTGTGCTATGTTCATCCTTCGGAACTACCAGAAATCGTTCGTCGTATGGAAAGACGCATTGAAGCGGAGAGCGACGATGTAGGAGCGATATGGACAGCGACCTACCTACTAATGGGCGTAAGGTATGAGCAGTCCCTGATACGAACTCTGTTGAAAGGAGTGCGAAAAATGAGAGAATCCGTCACCTATCAAGCCATCCTTGAAGAAGGCGAAGCCATTGGTGAAGCCAGAGGAGAAGCCAGAGGAGAAGCCAGAGGAGAAGCCAGAGGAGAAGCCAGAGGAGAGATGAAAATGCTTCTCTTGTGGGGGAGTAAGCGTCTTGGCGAACCAGACGCGAACACACTCGCGACTCTGCAATCCATCACTCAAGTAGAGGTCTTGGAGCGTTTGGGGATACGCCTACTTGAGGTGGAGAGTTGGGGCGAACTGCTCGCCGCGCTCTAATTATGTACGTCTATCACTTTAGCGAAGCCTCGAACATCCCGAAATTAGTTCCACGCGCTCCGCTGGCGCGCCCCGACGCGGAGGCGCTCGTCTACGCCATAGACTCAGAACACGCCCCCCTCTACTACTCTCCCCGCGACTGTCCGCGAGTCTGCTTCTGGCTACTTCCAACGACTAGCCCAGAAGACCGCGAAAGCCACTATGCCAACGTCACGGCAAGTAAAGTTATCGCGATAGAGTCGGCGTGGGTATCGCGCCTACAGAGCGTCCAACTCTACCGCTACACCTTTGATAGCCGGGGGTTCGTAGCGACAGGAGACCATGGCGTGTATGTTTCGCGAAATACGGTAACGCCTCTGAGCGTTGAACGTGTCGGCAATCTCCTCGAAGCGTTGGCGCAAGCCGATGTCGAACTGCGGATAACCCCCTCTCTCGTTCCGCTCGGACAGGCGATAATTAAAACAACCCTCCACTTTTCGCTGATTCGGATGAGGAACGCACAGGGCTGGGAGGGCGCGAAAGGAACCCCGGTAGGACACCCGAAATGACCACTATCACCCGTATTCAGACCCAAGACACCCGTTTTCCGCTCTCCGCAGGGGACGGCGCGGACGCGATTCACTCCAACCCGCAGTACTCCTACGCCGTCACGCTTCTACATACTGATACTGGCAATACCGGATTCGGACTCGCTTTTACGCTAGGCGGCGGCAACGACCTCGTGTGTCGGGCGATTGAGACTTTGGCGGAGCCGCTTGCAGGGCGCGAAATCGAGGAGCTGATGGCGGAGTTCGGGGAGGTTCAGCGCCGTATCGCGAACCATCCGCAACTGCGCTGGTTGGGGCCCCACAAAGGGGTTGTGCATCTCGCGCTCGCCTCTATCGTGAACGCCTGCTTCGACCTGTGGGCGAAGGAGCGGGGAGTCCCGCTATGGAGACTTCTCCTTGACCTTACGCCGCAAGAACTCATCCAAACTCTCGATTTCAGTTACCTAGAAGACGTACTCACCACAGAACAAGCCCGCGCCCTACTAGAGATACACGCGCCCACGCGAGACGAACGCGCCTCCGTAATTCGCGACGGCTATCCGGGCTACGATACCTCCGTCGGCTGGTTTCACTATGAGGACGATGTGATTCGCGAAAAGACGCTTCAAGCGGTAGCGCAGGGCTTCACAGCGCTCAAATTAAAGGTAGGCTCTAAGGATTTAGAGCGGGACGTTCGACGCGCCCGCCTCATACGTTCAGCGGCGGGCGACAACGTGCGAGTCATGCTCGATGTGAATCAACAGTGGACGCTTCCGCAAGCCCTTCGCGCCGCCGCCGCCCTACGCGATATGTCGCCCTTCTGGATTGAAGAGCCTACCCACCCCGACGACGTTCTCGCGCACCAGACTCTCGCCCGCGAAATAGCCCCTGTCTCAATAGCCCTCGGCGAACACGTTCCGAATCGCATTCTCTTTAAGAACTTTATGCAGGCGAAGGCGGTGGAGTATGTGCAGGTAGACGCTATGCGAGTCGCAGGTATAAGCGAGTTTATCGTAGTGAGCCTAATGGCGCGGATGTTCGGTCTCAAGGTGGTTCCGCACGTTGGAGATATGGGGCAGATACACCAACACCTTGTCCTCTTCAACCATATCGCTCTTGGCTTGGACAAGGTTTTCCTTGAGTACATCCCCCACCTCAAAGACCGCTTCGTTCACCCCGCCGCTGTTATGAATGGAATCTACCAAACCCCGCAACAGGCGGGTAGCAGTTCGGATTTGTTAGCGTTGCCATGATGCCATAGCGTAGCGAAGTTGCCTAACATGGTGAGCGACGACCAATTTTCACCTGGCGGAGAGGCGGAGGCGCAAAGCCATGAGCGGAGCCAGAAAACTACATATCGGGATACTGATTATCTTGCTCATCGCTAGCCCAACACTACATGGTTATATGTGGAATTCTAAGAAGGGGCGTAACTACTCAGGCTATCTCGCTGGGAAAAGAGGTTTCCCTTTGAG
>CAIJLM010000321.1 GCA_903821495.1 uncultured Chthonomonas sp.
AGCAAGTCTCACGCAACACGGTAGCCGCCATTCTTACCGGTATGGGAGACGACGGAGCGCGGGGGCTACAGCGCTTGAGAGGCGTAGGAGCGCGCACCGTCGCCCAAGACGAGCAGACGTGCGTCGTGTTTGGGATGCCCAAAGAGGCGATTGCCCGGGGAGGCGCGGAATATATACTTCCTCTTCCGAAAATCGCGAGAAAACTGTACGAACTCTCTATGCTATCGTCTGTAGCGAACGCCTCTCGTTGACGAATCGGCATTTCCGTAGTCTGACTGGAACCGCAAAGAAAGGACGCTATCATGGAAGACGCGCCATTTGTAAACGTTTGCATACAGCCTCACGGCGTAAAAGAAGCTCTTCAGCGCCTCCAAACGGCATCTGAGAGGGCGTACCTCTGTAGCGAGGGGTTCCTCGAATCGGTAACTCAAACCATAAACATCGCCGCCGAAATCAAACTGTTGCACGCCCAGCCCCATGAAGAGGGATTCAGCGATGGGCTGAACCGCTTGCTAAAGGCTTCAGAGTCGCAACGATGTCTCGCATTTGAGAACATACAGTGGGTAGGCGAAATTGAGGCGGAGACCCAACGATGCACGCAAACAACTCTTATAGCGGAGAACGCTCTAAGCCAATTAGAAACCGATTCCTCCCTGACTATCGCTCATCAGGAGCGAGAAGAGTATCACGAGTCCTTCTATAATCTCTTTCGCCTTTTACAGGACGCAATTATCACAATAAATCAGGAGTGCCTCATTACTCAGTTTAATCCAGGCGCGGAAGTGATATTCGGCTATAGCGCGAATGAGGTTTTAGGTCAACATTTGGACATTCTTCTACCACTAGGCAGTGGTGAAAGCCATCGGCGGCATATTCATGACTTTCAGGAGGATTTACAAGACGCTCGATATATGGGTACGCGGCAAACCATCAGCGGGAAACGCAAAGATAACACGCTGTTCGCGGCAGAACCTAGTATTTGTAGATACTGCGAAAACGGGCAGTTCGTTTTTATGGTTGTTTTGAGGGATGTCAGTGAACGCAAGGCGCGCGAAGCGGAGTTGGAGTTTCAAGCGCATTACGACCACCTCTGTAGCTTGCCCAACAGGGCGTATTTCAATACACGTCTTGAGTGTGTTCAAAAACGAGCGTTACAGCGTGGCGCGCCGTTGGCGGTCATATTCATTGACCTCGATGGTTTTAAGTTCGTCAACGACACGTTGGGACATAAAGCGGGCGATGAACTGATTATCGCCATCGCAAAGCGACTTGAAAAATGCGTTCGGAGCGGCGACATGGTCGCACGCATGAGCGGTGACGAGTTCACAGTTTTGTTGGAGGATATCAGCGGCTTGGAAGATGCAATCCAGGTGGCGAATCGTATTCTGGACGGCGTTCGGAAGCCCGTCATTCTTGAAGGGAGCGAAATTTTCGTCTCCGCCAGTCTTGGAATCGCCTACTCGCCGGATGGAGTGGAGACTCCTGAATATCTACTACGTCATGCCGATACCGCCATGTATCACGCGAAAGCGCAAGGTAAAGGGAGTTACGCTCTGTTCGAACCAAGTATGGAGAGGCTCTTTCAAGAACGAGTGGATATAGAAAATGGACTCCGAGTCGCATTAGGGCGAGGCGAGTTCCGCATTCACTACCAACCTCTGATAGAAGTTAAAACAGGACAATTTGCAGGGGTCGAGGCTCTACTGCGCTGGGAGCGACCGAATCAAAGCCAGATGCTTCCGTCGCAGTTTATTCCCATTGCCGAGGAGACAGGGCTTATTGTTCCTATAGGCTATTGGGCGCTGGAGGAATCTTGTCGCCAGATGGAACAGTGGCGGCGAGAGCGCCCGCTCCTCAATCTCTGCACCCTTAGCGTTAATATGTCCGTGAAGCAATTACAACGCGTGGATATTGCGGAGCGAGTGGCTGACATCCTAAAGAAGACAGGCTTGCCCGCTTGCAATCTTCAGATTGAGCTTACCGAGAGCGTTCTGATAACGAATCTTCAAGAGACGATTGCAACCATGAAACGGCTCAAGGCGCTTGGCGTAAAATTGGCGCTGGACGATTTCGGAACAGGATACTCTTCCATTGGGATTCTTCACCATATTCCATTGGATATGGTGAAGATTGATAGGAGTCTTATCAGCCAGATAGAAGAGCATCATAGAATGCTTCTTGTGGTGAAAGCGATTGTAGCCCTATGTAGCGCATTGAGTTTGAAAGTCACTGCGGAAGGGGTTGAAACGCAGGAGCAACTGGCAATTATCGAGCGCTTGAAGTGCGATGTCGCGCAGGGCTATCTCTTCGCCAAACCGCTTACCGGGAAAGAGATAGCCGAGTTCATGGATTCCAGCGCTCCCGCATCCATACGATTTCTGAACAGCGCGTCGAACGATATGCCGAAGGTGTTGCCTCGCGTCGCCTAGCTTCATAACTGACGCCGCAAGAACGTCAGAGAGATGTTTTAGAGGGCGTTTAGCAAGCGTCCTTTATACTTACCCGTAGTGAATGAGCGCAAGAAAATTGAGATTTAACCCGAATGGAAATGGAAGGAGCGTAGGTATGTCGTTAACACGTGTAGGTAATAACATAGCCGCTTTAGAGGCCAGACCTGTTTCGCGTTCTACTCCACCTTCGTTAGAGAAAGCGGCAGAGCGTCAAAAAAAACATTGCCCACTCTCTCCTAGCGAGGTAATGGCGGGAGTGCGAAACTTGCCCGCAATGCCTGATGTGGTCATAAAAATCGTGAGGATGACAGGCAAAGACGAGGCGACAGCGTCGAAAAAACTCGCAAGCGTTATCTCGGAAGACCCTAACTTCTCGGCGCGTGTCCTCAAAATGGCGAACTCCGCCTACTACGGCTTGCCTCGTTCGGTCTCCACTCTATCCGAAGCGGTTCTTATGCTTGGAAACCGCTCTATTCGGAGTATAGCAATACTCGCCGCCACGCAA
>CAIJLM010000322.1 GCA_903821495.1 uncultured Chthonomonas sp.
ATACTTCACAGGGTAAAGTTCTTCGGCTCTCATTATGTTGGGTTCTAAGTCGGCGCGAGTTGCAAAAAAGAATCGACCTTGCATATTATTTCTCCTTTATCTTTGGAAATACAAACAATGTGTTGGTTAGGGGTGATTGCACTACTATACTGGATTTAACTACGTGAGAAGGGCGAATGAGCGTTGGCGCTTCTTACTCGCCTTTAGCCATTTTCGCGAAAGCTTGTGGAAAACCTACTCTACAAGCCACGCGCAGATAACGCTACATCGTGTTGGGTCTTCCGTCAAGCCGACGCTTACGCCCCAGAGCCAGTAGTCTACGCAACGAACCAGAGTCCACGAGCGCGTGAGTTCCGGGCTGAGTTCGGCGGCGGCGGTCAGCGCGTCGAAATGGCGCTTCAGTCCGCCCCGCTCCTGCATATCCTCTAAGCGCCTCCATAGTAGTTGCGCGATACCGTATTCCGGGTCTCCTGCGACGACTTTGGGGTCAACCGCAAGCCAAGCCTCCCGCTCTCCCGCGAGTACATCCTCATAGATAAGGTCGTAGTTGACCAGAAGCGTTTTGGCGGCGGGCGCGAGTTCCGCGGAGAGGGCGGCGGCTCTCTCCATCAGGCTTCGCGGCATCGGGCGACCGCACCGCTCCCATCGCTCTGGCAACCCCTCAGCGAGGCGAACTCCTGTCTCCCTAAGTAGCGGAACCCCCTGCGGCGCAGGGATAGCGAGGCGCCGAAGTAGGCTTCCCGCGATAGAGAGCGCCTCCTCTAGCCCGACATCGTTCAGTGAACGGCGACTATCCAGACGCTCCAACAGCATACCGCCCACCGTATGCTCTTCTGCAAGCAGACGAACCGCCCCGTTTCCGTTCCATGCGGCGAGCGCGAGCGTCTCGTGTTGCGTGGTGTCATCTTTGCGCCCAACTTTTAGGATACACAACTCGCCGCCGCGCTGTACAGGAATCGCTACGCTGAGACCGCCGTGCATAGGAGCGCCGTCAATAACCAGTCCCCACTGCTCACAGAGCGCCTCTACCATGACGGGCAGACGCTCAATCCACTCGCGCCCGACATCGCCATACCATGCCGCTGTGTTTGCGGCGAAGTTTTCAGGAACCTGAAACACGGCTTACTCCCTCGTGAGGTCTTAGATACAGTTCGCTATCGGGAGTGATTTCCCTCCTCGGAATTTCATCACAGAGAGGCGTTATGTGGGCGGATGGGAGGCGTAGTCTCCCGCAAACTCTCGCCCTACCCCCTCCAAACCCTCGCCAATCTCCTTCGCACGTTCTAGTGCCGCTTCAACATGGGGCTGTATGTTGTTACGCCCGATATGCTCCCGAAATTCGGACTGCTCCAGAAACCTCGCAGGTTGGTCTCTCGCGCCACAGAGCAGGAGGGTCTTGCCCGCTTTTTTCAGTCTATCGGAGAGAACTTCCAGCGCGTGAAGCCCCGTTGCGTCTATCGCGGTCATGTTGCGGAGACGCAAAACCACCACCAGCGGGAAGAGAGAGAGGTCGCTCGTCTCTTCGCCGAGTTTGTCCGTCGTGCCGAATAGAAAGGGCCCATGGATGCGGAGGATGGCGACGTAGGGGGGAACCTCTTTGTCTTGCAAGATGTGCGGGCGGGCGTTTTTGATATACTCCTCTGTCACCCTTGTCACCGTCGTCGTTTGCGAAATACGGTGGATGTAGAGCAGACTCGCCAAGCCGACTCCCACCTCTACTGCAACCGTCAAGTCGGCGAAAACGGTAAGCGCGAAAGTAGCGAACCATACGGCGATGTCGGCGCGGGAGAGTTTAAGGATGCTCGGTATCCCCTTCCATTCGCCCATATTGTACGCTACCACGAACAGAACCGCCGCAAGCGTACCGAGCGGAATAAAGCGGGCGAGAGGAGCCGCAACCATGAGAATGAAGAGGAGGGTCAGCGCGTGAACGATACCCGCGACAGGCGTTTTCGCGCCGGAGCGCACATTGGTCGCAGTTCGCGCAATCGCTCCCGTTGCAGGGATACCCCCGAAGAGCGGACTCGCTAAATTGGCGATGCCCTGCGCCATCAACTCTGTGTTCGAGTCGTGCTTGTCGCCGCTCATGCTATCCGCAACCACCGCCGAAAGAAGGCTCTCTATCGCGGCGAGAAACGCCACCGTAAACGCGGAGGGAAGCAAGGGAAGGATGAGTTCCGGCTGAAAAGCGGGGATAGCGAACTTTGGCAGTCCTAAAGGTATCCCGCCAAACTTACTTCCTATAGTGGCGACGGGGAGGTGCAGAAGAGCGGCGGCTACGGTTCCCAGCAGAAGCGCGACAATAGAGCCGGGTATCTTTTTGGTGAATCGCGGTATGAGTAGAATCACCGTCAGCGAACCAGCGCCGAGTAGTACCGTAGATGGGTTTATCGTCCCGATATGCTCCGCAAGAACTCTCATTCGCGGCAGAAACTCGCTCGGAACAGGGGGCGTTGTTAGCCCCAGAAAGTCTTTAATCTGCGTGGAGGCGATAAGCAGGGCGATTCCGTTTGTAAAGCCGATAGTGACGGGGCGCGGTATGAACTTCACCGCCGCTCCCAAGCCTGTTATCGCCATTACTATCAGCAGTATGCCCGCCATAAGCGTAACCATATACAGCCCGCCTAAGCCGAACTTGCCGATAATCCCCGCCACTATCACCACAAACGCGCCTGTAGGTCCCCCAATCTGTACACTAGACCCTCCAAGCGCGGAGATGATAAAACCTGCCACAACCGCCGTGTAGATACCCGCTTGCGGCGTGACTCCGCTTGCTATACCAAACGCCATAGCCAGAGGAAGCGCTACCAGCCCAACCGTTAAACCCGCAATTAAATCGGAGATGAACTCTTGCCGCGTATAGGTTTTCAAGCAGGTAAGCAGCTTTGGGCGGATTCTCACCTCCTTATCACCGGATGCAATAGGAACGCTCATTCGTTTTTCCCTCCATTCACTACAGATTCGCTCTGCTTCATTTCGGTAAGCATTGCCATAGATTCCGTCAAATGCGCCTGAAAATAACGGCGTAAAATATCCAAAACCTCTATTAGCAGGGGGTCGCGTACCGAATAGAAAACCTGATTTCCCTCTTTACGATGCGCCACTATCTGCTTCGCCTTCAACACAGCGAGGTGCTGAGAGGCGTTCGCCTGCTCCACTCCCAAACGCTCGATAATCACTCCCGCAGGTAGCTCCCCGTCGCGAAGCGCCTCTACAATGGCGATTCGAGTGGGGTGGGCGAGGGCTTGAAAGATATTCGCTTTGAACTGCCTCAGAGCGTCTTGCATAGAGAACACTCCCTTCTGATAGGGTAACACTCTCCAGTATAGCATAGTATTCGTATATTCGATAAATCGAATATACGAATACTAT
>CAIJLM010000323.1 GCA_903821495.1 uncultured Chthonomonas sp.
GTCCCGGATACGCTAGGCCAGTCGCGGCTTGAATACGCCTCCCAAGACGAAACAGCAAACACGACCGCCCCGCAGTACATGAATCCAGCGAGCGCCAAGAACGCCACGCCGTAGGAGAGCGTAACGATGAGACCCCGCTGAAGGCGCGGGTGCAGAAGCGCAGATAGCAGAAGGAAGACCCCCACCAGTAACGCCGACTCGCGACGCTCTATCCATACCGTGATGGCTACCTCATTCCAAACCGCCCAGCCCGCTACAAACAGAGGCAATATGCGCTTGAGAAGCAGGAGATAGTCTATTTTATACCGCGTCAATGTAGGCGTTCTCCCCTCTTCTTTCGCGTGTTTCACTCTGCCTTCCCCCCTCTTAGCAGGAGGCGAGGAGGGCGCGTAACAGATAGTATAAGATTACCCAAACGGCAAACAATATCCTTTTCTCCGTTGACAAAAAACCGCTTAGAGTGTACACTCTAAGGCACAATCCAAACGCTTGCTCGTCTTGAGTGGGTGTCACACCCACTCTTTTGTTTTGTTTGGCGATTCCATAGAAGAGTTCGTAACTACTCATTAGATAACGCCAGATTCACCTCTCGGTATAAGTCCTTCTCCCGAATCGGGAGAGGGATGCCTGAAAGGCAGGGTGAGGGCTGAGTGAGTACAAGAGTTCTCATACAACAGAATAATAGAGAGAGTAGACGGGTGAACACGCCCCGTTAAGACTCCCTAAAAGGTAGCAGGAGAGGCGCGAAAATATGAATGGTGAATTCCTAGAAGCCCTAGAGCAGATAGCCAGAGATAGAGATATTTCTCTTGAGACGCTTGTGGAGACAGTAGAGTCTGCGCTAGTCACCGCATACAAAAAAAACTACTCCGCCGAAGGCGAAATCCGCGTCGTTATAGATACAAAACGAGGCTCCGCCAGCCCCTTTCGCGTCACTCGCGAACGAGTTGTAGCGGAAGAGGTGAAGAACTCCCAAACTCAAATCTCTCTCGAAGAGGCGCTAAAAATCAACCCCGCCGCCGCCATTGGAGAGATGGTTGAAACCCCCATCGACACCATGACCTTCGGGCGCATCGCCGCGCAGACAGCCAAGCAGGTAGTCGTTCAGAAGATACGCGAAGCCGAACGGCGCAAAATTTTCGACGACTACAATGAACGTATCGGCGAAGTCGTCACCGGAACCGTACAACGTCGCGAAGGGCGCAATATCTTCATATCCCTCGGCAAACTCGATGCGTCGCTACCACCCCAAGAGCAGGTCGAATCGGAACCCTACCGCCATAACGACAGGCTGAAAGTCTACGTCCTTGAGGTCAAAGAGACAAACAAGGGACCCCAAGTCATCGTCTCCCGCACCCACCCCAGCCTTATCCGCCGCCTCTTTGAACTGGAAGTCCCTGAGATTTCCGACGGCATAGTGACGATAAAGAGCGTAGCCCGCGAACCGGGAGCGCGCTCCAAAATCGCCGTAACCAGCCGAGACGAAAAGGTAGACCCCGTAGGCGCGTGCGTAGGGCATCGCGGCAGTAGAGTGCAAGCCGTAGTAAACGAACTCTACGACGAGAAAATAGACATCGTGCGCTGGAACGAAGATGTAGGCTTATTTATATCCGAAGCCCTCTCCCCCGCCAAAGCCGTCAAAGTAACGATAGACGCAGACGGCAAAAGCGCCCTTGTAACGGTTCCCGACAACCAACTCTCGCTCGCCATTGGAAAACAAGGGCAGAACGTTCGCCTCGCCGCAAGGCTCACCGGATGGCGTATCGACATTCGTAGCGAAGCGCAAGTAGCCCGCGCTACCTTTATGGCGATGACCGACGGAATAGAAAGCCTGGACGAAGACGAGGCGGAAGAGAGCCTGCCGGAAATATCGAGCGAAACCGAAACGGAAACTACGGAAGAGTAAGACTCGTAAGGATTATCAGAGCCTACCACAACCTAACCCCATTGGGGTATGTACGATTTTTGTATTCAAAAAACCGAATTGACATACAACCCCGCCTATAGGTCAGGGCTTTCTCCCGAATCGGGAGAAGGATGTCCTCAGGACAGGATGAGGGCGGGTACAGCAAAGCCTTCCGCCATCAGCATTCGCCCCCTTCCCGAAACGGGAAGGGGTTAGAGGGTTAGGTCGCATCGCCCAACTTCGCTTTACAGAATAGGAAAACAGACGGTTGAAACGACCATGAAGACAATCAGGATTGCCTCTCGCCTCACTGCATCAGCCGTGAGAACCGCGAACTGGCATAACGGGAGAGTAGCGATGTAATAGTCGAACTGCACGAGACTACGCGCTTAGGCGCGTCCCCTCGCTTTCACGGCTGAACGCTTTTTGGCGGCATATCCTCGTGTCCGCTTGAAAGCCCCTCACCCCTCCCCTGCACAGCCGTTCGCCCTCTGTCAATCCGAACCTGTCCGCCCTCCGTCCCCAAACGGAAGCCCGTCGTTTCGCCTTCGTTCAGGCGCAAATGAAAACGAAACACATTCCGGTGCGAACCTGCGTTGCGTGTCGCTCGACGGATGAGAAACGCGATTTAATGCGTATCGTCCGCCAGCCAGACGGCTCTGTCTGTCACGACGCGCGCGGCAAAATATCGGGTCGCGGGGCTTACCTCTGCGCGAAAAACGAGTGTATTGCGCTAGCGAAAAAGCGCAAACAGCTCGAACGCGCGCTCAAGGCGACGGCTCTACCCGAAACACTTTTTGAAGAGTTGACTCGCTTTGTGGAGGCGACGACGGATTCGCAGCCCAAAGCCTAATGCTCTATTAAGGTGAGCATTAACGTTTCGCAAACGCCCAACCTGACCACCTTGCAGACAGGTCTTTCTCCCGAATCGGGAGAAAGATGTCCGCAGGACAGTTTGAGGGCGCATTGGGGGGGCGGAGGTGAGGGCTTACGCTCTTCATGAACCACTAAAATCGCATAGATGATGAGAGAAGGGGAGGGGAAAGAATGGCAGTAGCAGGCGGTATACGAATTGTAGACCTCGCGAAAGAGCTAAAACTCACCTCGCAAGAGTTAATAGCATCGCTTCACGACTTAGGCGTAGAGGCGAAAGGAGCCAACTCCGTTGTAGATATAGAGACGGCGAACACAGTGCGCGGACTGATGGATAACAGCGCCGCAAAGCAGAAAATTGTGGAAATCAACGGGGACGCAACCCTGAAAGACCTCGCGGAAGCGATGCAGGTTCAGTCTAGCGTCGCCGTGAAAAAGATGATGGACTTAGGAAAACTCATCGCCCCGCACCAGAGACTGTCTCGCGCCGATGCAGACCAGTTGGCGAGCGCGTATGGCTTCACAGTCGCCATCAAAGTAGAACCAAAACCGGTTCCCGTCGCCAATAACAAGCACAAAGCGCCCGGCGGGGCATTGGCGATGCGCCCCCCTGTCGTCACTATCATGGGACACGTCGACCACGGGAAAACCTCTCTCCTAGATGCAATTCGCAAAGCCGATGTTGTCGCTGGCGAGTTCGGAGGCA
>CAIJLM010000324.1 GCA_903821495.1 uncultured Chthonomonas sp.
AAGAGTGCAACAAGCCCCCTCGCTTGAAGCCACTCGCACAGGCTTTTAGCCTCAAACCAGTCGCTCCCTTTCTCCCGTGTCGAACGGGGGAAAGGGTTGGGGTTAGGGGGCGGTAGCGGTACAGAGGGTGAATCGCTATGCCGCATCGCCTATCTGACAGACTCTCCCAACTCAAATGAAACACACCCGTATCATTTCGCCTCCTTCGTTCGCGTCTTCTAACCTACCGTCAAAACGCCATCAAGATTCAAAAGCGTGTTCGCGACCACTGTCCACGCCGCCTGTTCGCAAGCGTCCATGCCGCTCGGAATCGCGCCAAGCGACTTCACGGACATCAGGTTCGCCGCTTCCGGTTCCGCGCGATAGCGGGCGAGTTCCGCGTTGTACAGTTGCACGAGGGCTTGAACCTGCGCCTCCTGCGGCGGTCTCGCCAAAGCCAGTTGGAGCGCGAAGCGGACTCTCGATTCCGTCGTAGCGCCCCCCTCCAGCACAATACGCCGCCCCATCGCTTGGGCTAGTTCGAGGTAGACAGGGTCGTTCATCGTCACGAGGGCTTGCAAAGGAGTATTGGTAGGTTGTCGGCGAATACAGCAGACCTCTCGGCTCGGCGCGTCGAAAGTCGCCATGCTCGGATACGGCGTGGTGCGCCGCCAAAAGGTGTACAGTCCGCGCCGATACCTGTCCTCGCCTACGCTTGTCGGATAACTCCTGTCGCCATTGAAGGCGGCTTGCCACATCCCATCCGGTTGCGGCGGGAAGACGGACGCGCCCCCCTGCTTCGCGCTCAGTAGACCGGAAAGGGAGAGGGCTTGGTCGCGAACGCCGTCCGCATCCAGTCGGCGGCGGGGATAACGCGCAAGCAGAAAGTTACGCGCGTCTTTTTGCAGGTGGAGCGGCGTGACCTTCGAGGACTGCCGATAGGTGGCGGAGAGGACAACTGTTTTGAGAAGCCCCTTCATATTCCAACCCCTCTCCATAAACTCCAGCGCAAGCCAGTCCAGCAGTTCCGGGTGGGTAGGCGAGGAGCCTTGCGTCCCAAAGTCCTCCTCCGTCTCCACAATCCCGCGCCCAAAGAGACGCGCCCACAAGCGATTGACCGCCACCCGCGCCGTCAGCGGGTTCTCCTTGCTGAACAGCCACTGCGCCAATCCGAGGCGGTTACGGGGCGCGTCGGCGGGTAGTGGCGGCAGGAAAGAGGGGGTTCCCGCCGTCACCTCATCGCCTTTTTGCAGGAAGTTTGAGAGGATGAGGAGGTGGGTCTTGCGCTGTTTTTCGGCGGGAAGTTCACGCATAAAGGGAAGCGCGATAGAGTGTACCGCGTCAACCTCTTTCTGCTTTTCTGTAGTCGCCTTCTTGTCGTTCTGCGCCTGAAGTTGCGTCAATTCCGCCTTCAAAGCCTCCAGTTTCCGCCTCTGTTCGTCCGTATAGAAGGGCATCGTGGGACTCTCGTTGGGCTGGTCGTTGTCTTCGGTCTGATTGAAGACCGCGAAAAGGCTATAGAACTCCTTCTGCGTGATGGGGTCGAACTTATGCGAGTGGCACTGAGCGCACCCCGCCGTCAGCCCCATCCAGACCTGCATCGTAGTGATAGTCCGGTCTTTCACCGCCGCGGTTCGGAACTCTTCACGGTCAGTCCCGCCCTCCGTGTTCGTCATGGTATTGCGATGGAAGGTCGTCGCAACGAGTTGGGCTTCGGTAGGATTGGGAAGCAGGTCGCCCGCCAACTGCTCTACGCTAAACTGACTGTAGGGCATATTCGCATTGAACGCGCGAATCACCCAGTCGCGCCAGGGCCAGAGGTTGGGGCGGAGCGGGTCGGAGCCGTAGCCAGCGGAGTCGGCGTAACGCGCAAGGTCGAGCCACATTCGCGCCCACTTTTCGCCATAGCGAGGCGAGGCGAGGAGCCTGTCCACCGCCTTCTCGTAGGCGTTCGGCGCTCTGTCCGCGATAAAATCCGTCGCCTCTTGCGGCGTTGGCGGTAGCCCTATCAAATCCAGCGAGACGCGCCGAATGAGCGTGTATCTGTCCGCAGGAGGGTTCGGGGAGAGTTTTTCGCGCTCTAAACGGGCGAGAATGAAGGAGTCTATCGGGTTTCTCGCCCACGCGCTGTTCTGGACTTTGGGAAGCGCAGGGCGTTTGGGTCTCTGGAAAGCCCAGTGGTTCGCAAAGTTAGCGCCCTGAGCCACCCAGCGTTGTATAAGGGCGATCTCCTCCGCCGAAAGTTTCTTGCCAGAGCCGATGGGGGGCATACGCAGGGGCGCGGGCGCGACAAGACGTTGCAATAGAGCGCTCTGCGCGGGCTTGCCGGGCAGTAGCGCGAAACGTCCGCTAGGAAGTTTCGCCATAGCGCCGTCCCGTAGGTCGAGGCGAAGCCCCGCCTGCCGCTTCTTATCGTCGGAGCCGTGACAGGGGATGCAACTGCGCGAAAAAAGAGGGCGAATGTCGCGCGCAAAGTCCACAGCCGCAGGTTTCGCCGCCGTTTTAGGCGGAGCCGCAAGCCCCGCTATCCCTACAAGTAAGAGAGTTCCTACCCCGATGAGTGTCAACAGTCGTTGCATAACGCCTCCCATAAATCGTAATAAAGACCTACCCCCGTCCTCTTTCCAAAACGAAGAGGGGGTCGTCCGAATACTCTAACTATACAAGACGCTGTATCAAATGTCAACAGAGGAGGTCGCTCAAAATCGCCAACATAGCGAGGCTTTTGCAAATCTCCGCGTTTTGTGGAGTAAAAGTCGGAACCCTGAACTCTTACCAGAGTAAGAGAGGCTTGAAATCTCTCCCAGTATTCGGATATAATAGGCATATAGGGCTTCTTTAGGCTTTGGGCTTGCACTTAAAAATTCGACAAGGATCCCTATTTAACCTCTCTGACACACTTTTGCAACAACCTCTACATTCTAGATAGGCTACAGGTCGAACTATGAGTTATTTCCGACAAACTCTTCTCTGGACAGCGGGTATCTACACGTTATGCGCCTGCTCCCTTATGCACGCTCAAGTCGCGCAACCGCGCCTCAACCCACTCTCGCCCATCGGCGCGAAAAGAGGCGAAACGGTGGAAATCACCCTCACAGGAGCGCAGATGGGGCAGACTATCGGACTGCTTTTCGAGGGCGCAGGCATTACCGTTGAGAGTATCTCCATCCCAAAAGCCCCGCCCAACACCGCCATTGCCAAGGTAAATATCGCCCCCGACGCGCTACCCGGAGTTCGCGCTGTTCGCGCCCTAACGAAGTTTGGCGCGTCGGATAGGCAGCTATTCTGCATCGGAGCGTACAACGAAATCGCCGAGAAAGAGCCGAACAACACCCGCGACAAAGCGCAGGAGATAGCCACCCTCCCCGTCGCCATCAACGGAAAGTCCGACGGCGGCGAGGATGTAGACTGGTACAAGTTCAAGGGGCGAAAGGGGCAGACCTACATCCTAGAGGTCATGGCGGCGCGTCTCGAATCGCCCTTCGACTCCGTTCTCGCCATTCAGGACGCGCAGGGACATGAACTCGCCATGAATGACGACTACTTAGGCGCGGACTCGTTTCTTGCGTTCACCCCGAAAGCGGATGGCGACTACTACATACAACTCCACGACCTGCGCTATCAGGGCGGCGCTAACTTCCTCTATCGCCTGACAGTAGGGGCGATACCACGTGTCACGAGCATATTCCCCATAGGCGGACAGGCGGGACATGGCGTAAACCTTGAGAAGCGCGGCTACAATCTAGGCGGCGCAACCAGTCAACCAATAACCCTCCCGAACGATACGACCCTTAGCCAAACAAAGGTAGGAGCCTTGCAAGCCGATGGAAGCCTTATCGCCTTTCCGTTTGGCGTAAGCGACCTCTTTGAACGCAACGAGATAGAGCCGAACGACTCTCTCAGCCACCCCGACACCCTTCCCATTCCATGCGTAATGAACGGACGCATAGCCTCCGCGCCCAACAGCAAAACTCCCGATACCGACTACTTCCGCTTCAAAGGAGAGAAGGGCAAGCGCCTCGGCTTCGAGGTTGTGGCGCATCAACTAGGTTCACGCCTTGAGAGCCAACTCTACGTCCGTAACCTACAAGGAAACATCCTCGCGCAGAGCGACGATAACTCGCGCAACGCCGACCAGCGCATCGAGTTCACGCCCCCCGATAACGGCGACTATATCCTGCAAATCCGCGACCTCTACGGCAAGGGCGGCGATGAGTACCCCTACCGCCTCTACGCCACAGAGACGACTCCCGACTTCCGCCTGACCTTCTCGCAGGATAGGCTTGTCATCGGGCAGGGCAACCGCGCCCCGCTACAAGTGACCGCTAACCGCCTCAACGGATACAACGGCGAAATCGCCCTCGACCTTCAAGGGCTACCCGCCGGAGTGGTCTCGCTGACTCCGCCTACTATCCCCGCAGGGCGAAACGAGGTCTTCCTCGTTCTCGCGGCGGATGCAGGGGCGCAGGTCAAGGGGCAACCCTTCCGCCTCATCGGACGCGCCACTATCAATAAGCGCAAAGTCGCGCATGAGGCGCAGGCGCTAGAGACCACGCAACGCGAGAACAACCTCTCCACCCTGCCCCGCGAACTGGCGACAGCGAGCGTGACCGAACCTCTGGATATATCTATCGCCCTCTCAATGGAGAAAATTACGCTGGCTCCGGGCGAGAGCAAGGAGATAGTGGTAAAGGTGACGCGCAGAGCGGGCTTCAACCCGAAAGTCCCTATCTCTGTACTTGGCGTTCCCGGCGGAGTGACTGTCGCCGTCACCCCCGCAGAGGTACCGGAAAAGCAGACAGAGGTCAAAATCGTGATAAAGGCGGAGGGCAATGCGCCGCTTGGAGAGTTCTCTTTCGTAGTTGCAGGGCGTAGCCTAAACGAAGATGTACGCCCCTACCACTACGCCGCGCCGCCGCTTCTGGTAACGATTGCGAAGAAATAGAGAACTATGCCCTCCGAAACACAAGAGAGCGAGTGGCGGAACCGCGTAGTTCAAGGCGACTGCCTGTCGGCTCTGAAGCGGATGCCGCCAAACAGCGTCGACCTAATTGTCACCTCCCCGCCATACGCCGATAGCCGCAAAAGCACGTATGGCGGAATTCACCCCGACAAGTACGTCGAGTGGTTTCTCCCCATCGGCGCGGAACTCCGCCGCGTACTCAAACCAGAAGGCAGTTTCGTTCTGAATATCAAGGAGAAAGCTGTCAATGGCGAACGCCATACCTACGTTATTGAGTTGATACTAGAACTCAAAAAACAGGGCTGGCTCTGGACGGAAGAGTACCTCTGGCACAAAAAGAACTGCGCTCCCGGAAAATGGCCCAATCGCTTTCGAGATTCTTGGGAGCGCTGTCTGCATTTCAACAAGCAGAAGTCGTTCGCCATGTATCAAGAGGCGGTGATGGTTCCTATGGGCGACTGGGCGAAAAAACGCTTGCAGAACCTGAGCGATACAGACAAGATACGCGATACCTCAAAGGCGGGGAGCGGCTTTGGCAAGAATGTCTCCAACTGGCTAGAGCGAGATATGGCGTATCCTACCAACGTTCTGCACCTAGCCACCGAATGCGCGAACAAAAACCACAGCGCCGCCTACCCCGAAGACCTGCCCGCATGGTTCATAAAACTGTTCACACAGCCCGGCGACCTCGTACTAGACCCCTTTCTCGGCTCCGGCACTAACTGCGTCGCGGCGAAAAAACTTGGACGCGACTACCTCGGTATAGAAATCAAAGAGGAGTACTTTCAGCTGGCGCAGGAGAACATAGCCGCCGCCAGTAAAACGCCCTTTCAAGGAACGCTCCTTTGAACACATTAGACTATTCAGCCTGTTATACGAACTCCGCCTATAGACTTGCTATTTACGGACAACCTTTCTAGCGCATGGCGAGCCTTCCAGTCGAGACTATAAAATCCGTCCAGAAGACGGGCGGTTTTCACAGGCGAGGGTTCATCAACCCCTAACCAAGTTTGCGTAAGGCGAGTCATTAAAAACTATTACCTCTACTCTTATCTAAATTTAAGCCCCCTTCATCTATAATGAAAAGGGTGTGTTTCATTTCGGTTGAGAACGGGATTCCATTTTGGGATGAGTCCGCGAAAAGCGCGAAAAAGCGCGAAAAAGAGTGCAACAAGCCCCCTCGCTTGAAGCCACTCGCACAGGCTTTTAGCCTCAAACCAGTCGCTCCCTTTCTCCCGTGTCGAACGGGGGAAAGGGTTGGGGTTAGGGGGCGGCAGCGGTACAGAGGGCGAATCGCTATGCCGCATCGCCTACCAGACAGACTCTCCCAACTCAAATGAAACACACCCTAATGAAAAGGACATAGCATCAACCCGCTATAGCCTCGCCGTTTTTCACATCACTTTTAATTTCACTCCACAAAGGAACCCCGCCCATGATGCGCCTACTCCCTAATATAGGTCTCGCCCTGCTCATCACGCTACTCGGAAGCGCCGTCCGCGCCACAGAATCCGCCGCAACTACCCCGCGCTCAATGACCACCGAGTTTATCTGCAAAACCACTCTCCCCGCCCTCCCCGCAGGAACAAAGGAAGCCTCCCTCTGGATTCCCGTACCCTCCAACAGCGAATGGCAAAAGGTGGAGAGCCTTACCGTAGAGGGCGTGACAGACTACAAAATCACAAAAGAGAGCCGCTACAAAAACCGAATGGTCTATGTGCATATCGACGCGGCGCAAGCCCCTCTCGCCATCACCGTCCGCTACACCGTCAACCGTAAAGAGGTGCGCGTACTGACACAAGAAGCCCGACACCCCAAAAAAGCGTCGGAAGCCTACCTGAAAATGAACCTCCTCGGAGAGAAAAGCCTGCCTATCGGAGGACGCTACCTCACTCTCTCCACAGAGGCGACAACAGGGAAAACAACCCTCCTCGATAAAACACGAGCGCTCTACGACCACGTCCTACAGACCATGCAGTACGACTATAAGTCCGAGTCCCCAAAACTAGGGCAAGGAGATTCCGATTTCGTCTGCGACTACAAAAAAGGCGACTGCGCCGACCTACACAGCTACCTTATTTCGTTAGCCCGAACACAAAATATCCCTATCATCCATGAGTTCGGCTTTGGCATAGGCGGCGTACCCCTCCCCTCGCCCCTCCCCACAGAGGCGAAAATATCCACCTATCACTGCTACGCGCTCGTCTATCACCCCGAATACGGCTGGATTCCCGTAGATGCCTCCGACGGCATTCGGTGGGCTGACCGCAAACGCGCCGATATGCGCGACTATATGTTTGGAAACCTCGTGCTAGAACGCAACGCCGTAGCGGTCTCTCTTGGGCGAAACCTCACACTAGCCCCACCCCAAAAAGGAGAGCCGCTCAACAAGTTCATCTACCCCTACCTCGAAGCCGACGGAAAGCCTGTCAAACTACAGGTAGAGATGTCCCGCCGACTGATAAAACTCCCCGAACCCGCCGAAACGCCAATCCGCTCGTAGGACGTTAGCCCTTCACAGGCAGGGACTCTCCAAGCCCCTGCCTCTAACTACACCCCGCCCTACCCGCCTTCGCAAGGCAACTCATAGCACGCGCAAGCGCTATTCGCCAGTATAGCGGTATCCCAAGGTCTACTATCAACCCCCGCGCCCCCTCCGTGCGATTCAAGAGTCTGCCCCCTATAGATAAGCCAAACATGACCCGGATGCCCCTCGTGAGGAGCGATAAAGCCCACAAAAAGCCGCTTAGGGTCGTCTTTGGCATACTGAACATCCGAGTACTGCGCCAACTTATGAAGCCCCGCCTGTTCGCACCAGTCGTGCAGATCGG
>CAIJLM010000325.1 GCA_903821495.1 uncultured Chthonomonas sp.
GCGGTAGTAGCGCCCCGACTTCCGGGCGCAGTGTGGCGGGTTGAACGTTATCCCATTTGGGGCCCCCGACGGCTCCCAGCAGAGTTGCGTCGCAGGCTTTGCAGAGCGCGAGGGTCTCAGGCGGCAAGGGATGCCCGGTAGCGTCGTAGGCGACTCCTCCGACGAGCGCCTCGTCCCAGGTCAAATCTAAATTGTGGCGCGTTTTAACGACATCCAGAACCCGCAACGCCTCGCTGACGATTTCAGGTCCGATGCCATCTCCGGCAAGTACGGCTATACGTGGCAATGTCTACTCCTTATAGGTAAGATAGTGTGCGTCTCTATTATACTGGAAAGCGGGGGACAAGAGATAGGGAAGGCGGAAACAAACACGTCCCCCGCCGCGAACTGCGGCAGGGGACGTATTTGCTAAGAAGCGCGAACGTACCTAACCGCGAAACAGCTCGCGAATAATCTGACCGTCGTCCGCGAGGCGAATCGGGCGACCAGAGGGAGTGTGGTACTCTTTGTTCGGGTCGAGTCCCATCGTGTGGTAGATGGTTGCGGCGATATCTTGGACCTTGATAGGACGCTCGGCGGGGCCCATGCCCCGCTCGTCGGTTTTGCCAATAACTTGACCGCCCTTGATACCCCCGCCCGCCATAACGACGGAGAGAGCGTTGGGCCAGTGGTCGCGTCCCGGATTCGCATTCATGTTAATCATCGGGGTTCGCCCAAACTCGCCCATCCAGACAACCAGCGTCGTCTCTAGCAAACCGCGCTCTTTCAAGTCGCGAAGCAGGGTAGCCATGCCCCTGTCTAGCGTGGGGAGCAAGCCGTTCTGCAACGAGCCAAAGTTATTCTCGTGAGTATCCCAGCCGCCCAGCGTTATCGTCACGAAGCGGGAGCCAGCCTCTACAAGCCGACGCGCCAGCAGGCACGACTGCCCGAACCCATTCCGCCCGTACTCATCGCGAAGAGCTACCTTCTCCTTCTGAATCTCGAACGCCTGTTGCGCCGACTTACTCGTAATAAGCCCATAAGCGCGGTTTGTGAAGGTGTCCATACTCTTAATCGCGTCGCTCTGCGCCCCTTTCAAACTGTCTACCGCCTGAACCAGCCGCCGTCGTCGCTCCATACGCGCTAACGACACGCCTTCAGGAGACTGTAGGTCTTGCACGCGGTAGTTTCCGTCGCCGGGATTGCCCGCGAAGAAGGGATTTAATGAGCCGCCAAGAAAGCCCGCGCCCTGCCCGTTCGCCATGCCCAGAAGACCGACGTAAGGAGGTAGGTTGTTCTGCATCCCGCGCTCGTTCGCAATCACCGAGCCGTAGGAGGGAAACTCAACGGTGGGAAGGGGAAGATAGCCCGTCTGCATGAAGTGTTCGGCGCGTTCGTGCGCCCCGTCTCCGTGCGACACGCTACGCAAAACCGCCATTTTGTCCATCTGTCGGGCGAGTTTCGGAAGGTGTTCGCCAAGTTGGATACCCGGAACGTTGGTCTCCACCGCTCCGAAGGGGCCCCGTATTTTCACATCGGCGTTGGGCTTAGGATCCCACGTATCGACGTGGCTGGGCCCGCCCGCCATCCAGAGCATAATCACGGAGTAGTCGGCTTTCGTTTTAGGCTTTTTCGCAACGGCGGCGGTCTGCGCTTGCGCCGCTTCCAGGGCGAAGAACTCTGGCAGGGTCAAACCCAAAAAGCCCAGCGTACCGACCTTGATAGCGTCTCGACGAGATACGCCTTCACAGTTACGATGAACGAAAGAACCGAGTTGCTTCAGTTCAGAATTATCCATATCATTTCTCCTTGTTTCAATCATACCTCCGCCCCATGGCATCGTGTTACGTCATATATCAAGCAATGCAAGCAGACGAGCGAAACAGTCTACTTCACCGTGAGAGTGAGACCTGCCTTGGTGGATGCCAAGTCCATGTTATCTTCTTCAAACGAGTAAGAGAGCGAGTGCGCTCCCGCCATCATGTTTGCGGGAATCATATAGGTTAAGGTAGCCACCCCGTTATCATCGGTTTTGGAGGTTCCGACCTCCATACCATCAACTTTTAGGCGGATAGTCTTTCCGCCTAGCGCTACTCCATCTCGAACACGTGTTAACGTCGAAGAGAGGTTTAGCATCGCTCCCAACGCGCCCTTCAGAGAACTTGCGCGAAGTCGGGTAGCAACCTTGTTCAGAGTAAGGGTAAGTCCCTTTGTCGCGCTTGTGGCATAGCTGTCGTCCCCATCGAACGAGTAGGCGAGCGAGTGCGACCCCGGCATCATCATCGCAGAAGGCGTATAGGGTAAGGTAGCCACCCCGTTATCGTCTGTTGTGGAGGTTCCGACCTCCATACCATCAACTTTTAGGCGGATAGTCTTGCCGCCAAGCGGAGCCTTGTCGGTCAACCGCTTTAGTATGGCAGATAGGCTGACCGCACTATCTATCTCTATGGTGAGAGATTTTCCCCCTGTGCTAGTGCCCCCCGCCGTGATTGTAAACGGCTTCGCGTTATAACTAGCATTGTGGTAAAAATCACCCGCAAAATCCACCTTTAGAGTCTGTGTTCCTACCGTGCCGGGAGGAACATAGAAGTAGTAGAACGCTTTACCGTTAGCATTAGTGGTTGCAGAGCCTAGTGTCGTCGAACCGAGCGTAAATGTCAACGTTTGTCCCGCAAGCAGAGAGCCATCCGACACACGCTTTAGCGTACCGTACAGCGCTTTTGTCTGTCCAACGGATGCTGATAGCGTGGGGACAGATACCTGCGTGTTCGCCTTGATGATGTGTATCGTCGCCGTTTGGGTCGAATCGTTGTAGAGGTTATCGCCATAGAAATCGGCTTGAAGAAGATGATACCCCAAAGCCAGTGATTCAAACATCGAACCCCCTGCGACACCGGCGGCATCGGTAACGATGTCGGCGACGCTGGTATAGTCTATCGAGAAATGGAGCGTTTTACCCGTTATTGGAACAAATCCGGTAATGTTTCCAAGATACAACTTGCCCAAAAACGAGAGCATAGGCGTTGCGTACTGAAGTACGCGATTGGGCAGAACTATCTTGGTGTTTCTTTTTACGGCGCGTACAGAGAGAGAGTGTTCAGACCCCGCCGCAATGTACGTCTGATTCGTCAAAAGAGACTGCGTAGGAATACCCCAACTGTAGGAGTTGCCTGTTCCCAACGCGCCATAAGTGTTGTATCCCCATGTCCAAACGATGCCATCTTGCCGCAGTGCAAGAGAGTGCCCCCAACCCGCCGCGACCTGCACGACGTTGTTGAGGTTCCCGTTCAGATTTACCACATGAACAGCGTTTGGACTACTGACAAGGTTGGAATTATTACAGCCCAGTTGCCCTTCCCAGTTCGCTCCCCAAGCCCATATTACGTTGTTATACCCTAGCGCAAGGTTGTGATACGAACCTGCGGCAACCTGTATCACCTCTTCTACCCCTGGAACTTGAGATGGCGTAGAACTATCGATGTTCGACCCATTTCCTAATTCGCCGTCGTGGTTGTACCCCCAAGTCCAAACGGTTCCATCCTTCTTAACCGCGATAGAGTGTAGCTCCCCCGCGGCAATCTGTTGCACCCCGCTGAAGTAGAACAAAGGAGATATAGTCAGGTGAACCGGAGTCGCTCTGTCTGCCGTAGTCCCATCTCCTAGCTGCCCCTTATCATTTCGCCCCCACGCCCATACCGTGCTGTTTGTAGCCAGTGCAAAAGAGTGATAACGCCCCGCCGCTACCTGAGAGATACCGCTCAACCCCGGTGTCTGCACAGGAGTCAGGCGGGTTGTAGAGGTTCCGTCGCCTATCTGAAAGTAGCCGTTGTTCCCCCACGCCCATACGGTTCCATCCGACTTCAAGGCGAGAGAGTGATCCCCCGCCGCCGCCACCTGCACCACGCTTGTAAGATTAAGGACGGAGACAGGAAGCGTTTTGTCGACGGTGGTTCCGTCGCCCAGTTGCCCGTAAGCGTTGCCCCCCCATGCCCACACCGTCCCGTCCGACTTCAAAGCGAGGGAGTGAGAATCGCCCCCCGCCACCTGCACCACGCCCGTAAGATTAAGGACGGAGACAGGAGACCTTCTACTTACAACAGTTCCGTCCCCTACCTGCCCCGACTGGTTAAACCCAAAGGCTTTCACCACTCCTAATTGTGCGAAAGTAACGCTTTGAGCGCTTAGGAGTAGCCCTAGAGCATACAGGACTGACAGCAGTCTACAACATGAACGCATGAGCTACTCCCTAATGGTTGAACATAAACTCTTTCGAGTTCAGAAGCGCCCACATGAGGTCTTCATACCCCTCTTTCGCGGTAGGCATGGTGGTTAGATACTCTTTCGCCGACTTACTCTCGGCGGCGGTCGGGAACCTCGCCAGCACGTTCAGATAGAGCGTGTCCAGCAAGTCCTTTTCAGAGCGATCTCCCAAGCGTCCCAGTATCTTCTGGGTGAGGAAGCCATTCGGGTTCGTAAGTCGCGCATTCACAGCGGGTCCATTGATAAGCGCGAGCGCCTGCGCGATAGTCGTCTGTTGGGAGGGTTCCGCCACCTGCAAGCGGTTGCTCCGTCCAAACACATCTAAGAAGTAGGAGGGAACCGAGTTATCCGCGAGGTTAATCGCAGGAGTTCCTTCGCGCACTCCGGGAAACTTCTCAGGAACATCTGTCGCGACGGTTATCGCGTCCAGCAGTTGGGAAGCCGCCAGCCTACGGATGTAGTAGCGCGAGAAGTTCTTGTTGTCGTCGCCATTCGTGCCGTTCGGCTTAGAGCTTGTCTGGTAGGCGCGTGAGTTGCAGATAACCCGAATGATGTACTTCACGTCGAAGTTGTGGTCGAGAAAATCCTTCGCAAGCGCGTCCAGAAGCGGAGGGTTAATGGGCGGGTTTGAGGCGCGGAAATCGTCGGCGGGATGTACGATACCCCGTCCGAAGAACTGTTTCCATAGGCGATTGACGGTAGCCTTCGCGAAGTAGGGGTTCTCTTTCGAGGTTATCCAGTCTGCGAGATAGGTTCTCAGGTCGCCCTGCGGGGTCTCAAGAGGTTTCTCCGCTGTGATGAACTTGGGAGACATCACCTGCTGGGTACGGAGTTGGCGCACCTCGCCACTATCGTTATTGAAGATGATTATCTCGTCCTTGCCAACGCCGTCCCTCTGATGGGTCTTTGCGAAGAACGCCGCCATTCCGTAGAAGTCGTCCTGCATCCAGCGGTCAAAAGGGTGGTTGTGGCAACGGCAACACTCAAGTCGAACCCCCATGAATATCTGACTGGTGGAGGTAGTTAGTTCCGACGGGTCGTTGGTAACGCGGTAGTAGTTCGCGGTAGCGGTCTCGTTCTGGTAGGCGCTTCCCTTGCCCGTCAATAGTTCGCGCACGAACTTGTCGAAGGGCTTGTTCTCCGCAAAACTCTCGCGAATAAAGTGAGTGTAAGGCTCTACTCCGTCTTTGAGCAGAATGCGCGTATTGCGAAGCAAGTCCGCCCAGATAATCGTCTGGTAGTCTTTATACTCTGGGCGCTCCAGCAGTTCGTCTATCAGCTTCGAGCGTTTATTCTTATCGTCGTCATCCACGAACTGACGCACCATTGCGGGAAGCGGGGGCGTGCCTATGAGGTCGAAAAATACTCTACGAACAAATGTAGCGTCGTCGGCGATATCGGAGGGAAGCATATTCAACTGCTTGAGTTTCGCGAGAATATGCTCATCCACATAGTTATTGGACTTGATACTAGGGTAGTTCGCCATAGGAGTCTGCGGCTGAACCATCACGCTAGAGATACCCACCTTACCCGCGTATCGCACCATGACGTTGGCTTCGCCTTTTCGTAGCGCGAGAAGCCTCCCCTCCGAACTGACCGTAGCGATACCGTCATCATCGCAGAAGTAGCGAGCGAACGGGGTGACATCCGCCTCCGAGCCGTCTTTGTATCGCGCCATAACCACGAGTTGATGCTTCGAGTTGGCATCGCGTATCGTGCGGTTGGTCGGCAATACATACACAGAATCGAGTTTTGGGGCGGCGGGTAGTTTCGGGTAGGAGGCGAGTTGCGTTTTGGAATCGGTGTTAAAGGCGGTTCTTCCCGGCACGTAGGGCGCGCCGGCTTTTATCCATGCCGCGAACACCCGCGCTTCGGGCCCATCCGGGCGGAATTTGCGCCCTCCGCCGTGCCATACCGCGGCAGTCGGCTTCATCAGGAAGAGGCTCTTTTCGGGGTCTTTGAAGTTGACGCGCTTTCCCTCTTTACCGCGCACAACCGCCGTCCAGTCCTTCTCGGTCTCATAGCCAAAGAAGGAGAGTTTGAAGCCAGCCTGCCCATTGGGAGCGCCGTGGCAGGCGGTTCCCATACAGCCCGATTTTATCAGGATGGGGGCGATAGAGGTCTCGAAACTGAGGCGGGAGTTTGTTTTGGTGTTGCGAACGGTGAGATGCGCCTTCACGCTTCGCCCGCCCTGCGACACGATAACATCGGCGGAGCCATCGGAGACCGGATAGGCGATTCCGCTCTTATCCACCTTCACAACGGCGGAGTTGGTGGAGGCGTAGGTTGCCAAATTGGTGAGATCGCGTTCGCTTCCGTCTATGGATTTCCCCACAGCGACCAGCGTTTGGAAGGAGTAGGAGCCGTCTAGCGTTCCTTCGGCGGGGCTAACGCTCAAGCCTGCAACGGAAGAGGCGCTACGCTTCGCAGTAGCCTTTTGCGCCCCCGCGGAGTTTGTTAGCGTTAGCCCCGCGATTGCCGAGACCGTGAGAAGGGCGAGAGCGATAACTCCCGCTTGCCTCCTCTTTTGATTACGCAATGCCATTCGAGGTTCTTCTATCATAATGGTTTTCCTCTAAGCCTATTCCCGAACACTGGTTCACAACGACAACCCTAATAAAAACGAAACGCAAAGAGACCGCCCCTTCTATTGAAAGCGGTTCATTACATTATAGTAGACGTAGCCAAGAGTGTCAATAGCGGGACGGGACGGAATCTTAATTCTTTCTATTTTGACGTATTTTTGTTTTGGTTTGTTCCACACATTAGACATTAAGTAGGAGAGGGAGGTTTCTCCCACATGGACTCCCCGTATCACCGCTTAACACCCGCCTCCACGCCCTTCAAAAGCGTGGTTCCGAAGGTCTCGCCATAGAAGCACATACTCGCCTCGTACCTCCCCGCCCGATACTGCGAGGGAGAGACGCAGTACGAGAGCCACTCGTTGGAGAGCGCAACAACGGCGGGAAGACGAAAACCCGCCTGTTTTGCAAGCGCCTTCGCAGACAAGCCGATTTCGCCCGTAGGTTCGCACGGAAAGCCTATCAGAAGCAGTTCGCCGATTTGCACAAAGGCGAGGCGCGTTTTGGAGGGCATGAGGGTATGGACAAGCTCTTTCGCCTGTGTAAAAGTCGCTCCGAGTTGCGCGGCGGCGGCGATAAAGAGTCCGCTCGGCTTGCGTTCGGGCAGCTCCACCTCCTGTAGCCATGCGCGAAGAGCGCCCTTTTCAGAGGTTGCGGTCTCTTTCAGAAGACTCGTAGCCACCTGCGCGACCTTGCTTCCGTAGGAGGCTATACGCGCTTTGGGCGTGTCGCCCTCCGCGCCTTGTGTGGTGGAATCGCCCTCTGCGCCGTTCAGAAAGAGGCAGACCCCGCCCAAATCGCGCTCTACCTGCGCGGTCATCACGCCGCACCAGTCGGGTGAAATCTCCATCATCACATCGTCGTAGAGGGTGGGATGCGCCGCAAAGTTGCATATCTCCGCGATGGGCGCGTCGTTGGCGGCAGTCACGCGCAAGACGGTCATCTCCCTGTCTACAGTGGGGTCGCCGCGCCGATTACGGTTCAACATCTCCGTAACGCGGGAGCGGCTTCCAAACTTCGCAGGAGCGCAACTCTTGTTGGCGGTAATAATCGCCTCCGCTATCCTATCCGCAGTGAAGGCGAGCAGTTGCGGATTAAAGCGCGTCCACCCCTTGAATTCAAAGCGATTTTGCGCGTGCAAAGCGAGAGGGTCGGGAGCGGTATGCGTGTGCGTTGCGGAGAGCAGAAGCGTCTCGGCGGTCAGGTCGCACCCCGCCGCCATCGTCCGCTTGAGAACCTCTTCCTTTATGCTTGCAGGCAGGAAGCAGAGGTCAATCGAGACGATGCCCACTTTACGATTCCCCTGCCCTATCACAAGAGCGCGGGCGAAAATGGGCGCGTCCACCCCTGTGGAGGGCGTGTCATGCCGCGCCGCATAGCCGCCCAGCGGCACGCGCATGGCTTTTACATCGGGGGTAATCTCTACACGAGCGGCTCCCGCTGTTGTTTGAGCGTTGGCGGGAAACACGCTACAGAGAAGGAGCGCTATCAAACATAAAATTCTCATAAGTTCTCTCTCGTCACCTCAAGCCCTGTAAAATCGAACTGGAACGGAATAACGCGCGCGCCCGCCGCCGAAAGCGCGTCCGAAAGCGCGGCGCGTTTCCCTCTCGCGGCGCAAAACAGAAGGCATCCGCCTCCGCCCGCGCCACAGGCTTTTCCGCCAATGCTTCCCGCCGCTTCCGCCGTCTCGAAGAGCGACTCTATCAGCGCGTTTGTCACCGAGGAGTCAAGGGCTTTCTGGCTTTGCCAGTTTCGGCTCATCACCTCCGCGAAGCGCTGTATATTCCCCTGCCCCAACGCCTCTTTCATCTCGTAAGCGCACTCGCGAAGCGTGTAGAGCGCGTTCACCGTCTCTGGAACTCCGCGCCGAAAAGCGTCCCAGACGTTCTCGTGTATATTCCCCGAAAGGCGCGACTTTCCGGTGTAACACAGTACGAGTCCGCGCTCCAACTCCGCCACAAATTCGGGCGAAAGGTTCAGGCGCTCAACCTCCACGCCCTCTCCGAAGGTCATAAAGTTGAAACCGCCGAAGGCGCTTCCGTACTGGTCTTGCTTTCCGCCCAGTATACCCAGCATCTCCTCCAACTGATACGCCAGTTCCGCGATTTGAGCGCGGTCGCCATCCGTTACAATCTGCGATTTCACAAGGCTCAACCAGACCACGTTCAGAGCGGAAGAGGTTCCCAGCCCGGAACCGGAAGGCAGGTCAGAGTGGTAGGCTACGCTCAACCCCTCACGCGGAATAACATTAATATCAGAGGAATCGTCAGAGTCCGCCGTCTCTAATTTTCCGGAAACATAGTGATTGATTGCCGCATTGACGACGGCGCCGCCCGCGCCGCGCGCGAAAATGCTTACGTCCGTCCAACCTCCGGCGAAGTCTACGCGCACAGGAGCCTTGCTCGTTACCAGCATGATTGTGTCTCCTTAACCTGAAAGGCTCGCTTCTTCGCGACTACAGGGACGCGAAGAGGCTGATAGGGTTTTCGTCCGGGTCGTAAACAATGGCGTAACGCTGTCCCCAAAAAGCGTCCCAAGGCTCTTTGCAACTCTTATTGCCAGCCTCAATGAGTTGTTGGTAGATTGTGTCCACCTCATCGGGCGAGTCGCACTTGAAGGCAAGTTCTATCTTATGTCCAATGGGGTCTTGCCATTCAGGGAGGATAGACTTTATCATTTCGGCGCTGTTCCAGGAGATTCGGTAGCCGTTGGGAGAGGTTACTTCCACGTAGTTCTCCTCCTCTACGCCCTCTGGAACTGCAAGTCCAAGTAGGCGATAGAAGCGCAATGACGCGCCCATATCTTTCGCTACAATGCCAATCATATCGGGTAAAACCGCCATGTACTCTCTCCTGTCGTTTGGAACTCTACGCCCGACGATACGGGCGCCCCAGAAATGCGGGGGCTTGACCTGTTTTGCCGCCCAGCATAAGTAGCGCAAGCGTGACCACGTAGGGTAGCGCTAAAAAGAGTTGGTAGGGGAGGCGCCAGCCTTGCGCCTGCCCGATAAACTGAAGTTGCTCTACTCCGCCAAAAACGAGCGCGGCGATAAGACACCCTAACGCGCTCCAGCGCCCGGAGGTGACAATCGCTAGCGCAATGAAGCCGCGCCCAGCCGTCATGTTTTCTATGAAGGTTCCCGCCGTCCCAACGGAGAGCGAAGCCCCCGCAAGCCCCGCCATAACGCCGCCGAACACAACACACAAAGTTCGCAGGCGGAGAACGTTCGCGCCACTCGCTTCGGCGGCGATGGGTTGCTCTCCACAAGCGCGAACGGCGAGTCCGCTTCGCGTTTTGTAGAGCCAGAGCCAGAGCAGGGGAACGCTGATAAGCGCAAACCACGTCAGTATATTCTGCCCGAAGAGTAGGCTTGGCAGGATGGGGGTCTTCACGAAGGTTCCGGTCTCGCCAAACCGCGCGCGGTAGAGCGTGCCGGTAATCCCTAGAGCTAACAGATTCATCACGACACCGACGACGACCTGATTTGCGGAGAGCCGCACTGCGAAAACGGCGAAGAGAAGCGCAAGCAGTCCGCCCGCCAACCCCGCTACCGCTATCCCCATGGCGAGGTTGGGGAGGATGGTTATAGCGAGAACAGCGGAGAAAGCGCCCATCAACATCATTCCCTCAATACCAACATTTACGACCCCTGACTTCTGCGAGACGGTCTCTCCAATAGCCGCAAGCAGAAGCGGGGTGGCGAGAGTGATAGCGCCCTGTAGGGTGGCGATAATGTCTATCATGCTAGTCTACCTCCGTTCCCGCTTTGCGATTTTTCCACGCCCGCGCCCCGACAACAGCAAGCACCGCCGCCCCTTGTATCACGTAGACGAGGACAGAGGAGACTCCTTTTGTGAAGCGGGCGAGGTTGCTCGTCCCTGATGTTAGCCCTCCAAAAAAGAGCGCTGAGAACGCCGCGCCTACCGGATGCAGTCCGCCCAAGAGAGCGACAGGTATCGCAGTATACCCCCATCCGGGCGAGAAGTCGCGGTAGAGCGTCCCCGTAACTCCCATCAGTTCAATCGCCCCCGCGAGTCCGCAGAGCGCCCCCGATAACGCCATCGCCTTTAGGCGTATGCTATCGGCGTTCAGACGCGCTAGTTTAGCCGCCTCCGGGTTTTGACCAATGAGGCGTAGCGCAAAGCCGCCGGGCGTTCGGAAGAGGTAGATTGTGACCATTATCACGGCGATAACTGCGAACACAACGCCGAGATGGAGGCGCGTCTGTATGCCGTCGGTGAGGCTCATGGGAAGGATACGCGGTAAGAGCGCGGCGGTTGGCAGGGGGTCGCTTTGGGGCTTGACATGAGTCGCCTCTTGCAGAGGTCCCTCCACCGCCCATGCGAGGATTTGCAGAGCGATATAGTTGAGCATTATCGTGCTGATAACCTCTTGAACGTTTCTGCGGATGCGTAGCCACGCCGCGAGTAGCCCCCATAATGCGCCGGAACTCATTGCGCCTATCAGCATGAAGATGGCGAGAAGCGTCCCGGGCAGGTGCGCCCCCAATTTTGCAATGCTTGTCGCGACGACGATGCCGATGGTGAGTTGCCCCTCCGCGCCGATGCTGAAAAGCCCCGCCCGCCATGCCACAACGACACTAAGCCCGGTAAGCGTGAGGGGTATCGCTTTGAGGAGGGTTTCGGTGAGGGGATACCAGTAGCCGTCGTCCTTGCTTCCTATGGCTCCCTCCCAGATTTTGGCAAGACCCTCCATTGGGGGGACTCGCAGAGCCAGAAAGGTGAGTACGAGCAGAACAGTTAGCCCGACAGAGTAGGTAACGCCCTTTGCGAGAGCGCGGAGGAGCGTTATGAGTGGCGTGGGCGCGTTTGGTAGGTTGGTATCGCTCACTCCACGCCTCCTGCCTGCTTTACCCCGCCCAGCAGTAACCCAATATCGGTTTGGCTTGCGCCCTCTAGCGCTACTTCTGTAAGCCTTCCTGCGGAGAGAATGGCGCTTCTATCTGCGAGAGTCTGCACTTCGTCTAGGTCGGTGGAGATGAGCAGAACGATTGCGCCCTCCGCCTTCGCTTTGCGGAGTTGGCTGTGTACGAATCGGGTCGCGCCTATGTCTAGTCCTCGTGTGGGGTTCATGGCGACAATCCATTCGGGGCGATTGTGTAGGGCGCGTGCGACGACTATTTTTTGCTGATTACCGCCGGAGAGCGATGAGGCGGGAGCGTTCACGCCGGGAGTGCGAATGTCGAACTGCTCTATTAGGTTCGCCGCAAGTTTGCGGAGGGCGCGGATATTGAGCAGGAAGCCTTTGCGGTATTTAGGCTGTTGGCTTGCGTCGAAGAGCAGGTTGTCTTCTACACTCATGGTGACGGCAAGCCCTACCCTTCTACGGTCTTGCGGGATGTAGCCTGTTATAGGGCGCGATTTTGGGTCGAAAGGTTCGCCACGCCATGTTAGCGTCCCCGATTTGAGGGGTCTCAAGCCTGTCAACGCCTCTGCTAGTTCCGCCTGTCCGTTGCCATCTACCCCTGCAACTCCGTATATCTCTCCTGCGTGTAGTTCGAGATTGAGGTCTTGAATAGCGGTTTCGCCTCTATCTCCGAGAACGGATATGCGGGAGGCTTGGAAGACAGCCCTCACCCTGTCCTGCGGAAGTTCGTCTCCTAATTCGGAAGGGGTTGACGCGGAGACGGTCTTTTCGGGCAATACGGGGGTTGGTTTTTCGCCTATCATCCACTCGGCGAGCTGTTCGGGGTTTGTGTTGGAGATTTGCGCGGAGGCGACTCGCGCGCCGCGCCTTAGTACGGTGACTCTGTCTGCCACCGCCATTATCTCGGCGAGTTTGTGGGCGATGAGGATAACCCCGCTTCCTTCATCCCGTAGCCTGCGAAGCACTGTGAAAAGCTCTTCGACTTCATTGGGGGAGAGAACGGCGGTTGGCTCATCGAAGATAAGCAGTTTCGCGTTGGTGGCGAGGGCTTTTACGATTTCGATGCGCTGTTGGGTTCCGACAGGGAGGCTGGAGACACGCGCGGAGGGGTCTAGGCTCCATCCAAGCGCGTGAGCGCGTTCTAGGGCGGGACGTGACGATTCTGTAAGGGAGAAACGTTTTCCGAAACGCGCCTCGGTGTCCAGTGCGAGGTTTTCGGCGACGGTAAAGGCAGGTACGAGAGCGAAGTGCTGGTGTACCATCGCGATTCCATTTTTGCGGGCGACCTGTGGAGAGGCGATACGAACAGGAGAACCGTTCAAAATAATCGAGCCGCTATCGGGGCGGAGTAGCCCTGACAGGACGTGCATGAGGGTCGATTTGCCTGCCCCGTTCTCGCCAAGCAGGGCGTGAATCTCCCCCGCGCGGATGTCAAAATCCACACGGGAGAGAGCCGTATTTTCGCCAAAGCGTTTTGTTATCCCCTCCATTTTGAGGAGGGGAGTACCGGCTTGGCTATTCGGTTGCGCTTCGAGCGTCCCTTGCGGGAGCGCGGTGTCACGCGCTGAGGGCATGAGCCTATTTTCCCTTCAATACGTCCAGTTTGCCTTCGGCGATGTCTTTGGTCGCCGCGTCGATTTTGGCTTTAAGGTCGGCGGATACTTTGGAGGCGAGTTGCGGGTTCATCACAAAACCGATTGCGCCATCCTTCATACCAATA
>CAIJLM010000326.1 GCA_903821495.1 uncultured Chthonomonas sp.
GGGTTGGATGTGGAAGGTTCCCTTCCCTCTGCCTCCGGTGCGAATCATCTTTCCCTCCTGCATCGCGAAGTTGGTTTCAAAGGTCATATTCAGCGTTCCGGCGAGGGTGGAGGTTGCGGTTTTGATTTTGTTTAGGGTGAGCGGTTGCAGGTTTGCGTTCAGGTAGATTTGAATAGGTAGCGTGACTGTCGCTGAGATACGGGCTGTTTGGTAGCGCCCTATCTTTTCAAGGCGAATCAGTTTCGCGTTCGCCTTGCCCTGCCCGTTCCAGCCGGGTATCTTGACGAGTTGCGACCACGAATCGCCTAGCGCTACGGGCTTGTTTGGGAGATAGACGCGCTGAAAACTCAACGCGCCTGAGCCGAGAAGCCCCGCCATGAGATCGGTCTGCTTCTCTGCGCCTGTGGCTCGCAGCTCTTTAATATCGCCCAGAGCGTTATAGGAGACGAGCATAGGGTTTTTTTCGGGGGGCGGCATCTGCGCTCCATCTCGAACCACAGCGCCGCTCAAGGTGGAGGCGAGAAGAGTCGCCCCACCGTCCGTCAAGACTTTGCTGACCACCATCTGCTGGAGAATATTCACCTGTATCGAGTTGGTAACGGCTTCTGTTTTCACGGTAGTAATCTCGTGTCCGTTTTTCTTGCCGGGGAGTCTCCCTTTTCCCACAACGCTACTCATGGAGGGCATAACCGCGGTCACTTCGGCTACGGTCTGGTAGCGGAATGTCTGCCCCTGCGTGAATAGTAGGCGCAACTTATAGGTAGGCGGGGGCGTGGCTTGAGCGGCTCTACTGGCTAGTATCCCTAATGCTAGGGATAGCGCAATACCTCGGTACAGAGGGTTCACAGCGTTGTTTCTCCTATCTCTCTACAGTTTTTTCGTGTTGGTTTTGAGAGCCGCTTTTGGCGCGGTTTTTATCTCTTGTACTTTTAGACGCGCCTGAACGTCAATCTGTTGCTCTGCGGGTTCTTCGGGTTTTTCAGGGTCGGGTTTGAGGCGCTTCTGCAAGACATCAATTTTCAGCAGAAGGTTCGCTGTAGCGACCCGCCCCGCGAACCTCCCCGCCACGATTGCGCCCGCGAATCGAATGTCGCCCGTAAGGCTCGCCTTGCCTGTGACGGTGCGAACGGTGTCCTCCGCGCTCTTCGCGGGCTTGTCATCCTTATTGCGCCTATCCTCAATATCCGAGTCGGCGGTCAATTGGAAGGCGGCGCTGGTTGCGTTGGAGTTGGCGGTATGGACGCGGTAGAGCGTTTTGCCCGGAGTTTTGCCAAGCAGTCCATCCTCAAAAGCCCAGTCTTTGGAGAGGGCGGCGCCCTTTTCATCAAAGGCGACAGGGAGCATCAGCAGGAAGAGTTTTCGCAGTTCAAAGCCGAAATTCACCTTGACGGAGTTGTTATCGCCGCCTGTTACGCTGACAACGCTTCCGTTGGGGCTGAGCGTCGCCGTTGCGCCTAACGCCTCCTTCACCTGCTCAATGGCGATGGGGAAGAGGGCTTCCTCTGCGTCTTTTGGGAGTTTTCCGTTTGCGTCCGGCTCTTTTTCGAGGAGGTATAGCGCAGAGTTTTCAATGCTGAAAGCGACCTCCACGCCCTTATCGGTCTGCTTTTTGACCGTTGCGGAGTACTCCAACTCGATGCGGAGATGAATGGGGGGGCTACCCGGCTGGGCGAACGGCGGGATATGCCCATTGAAGAAGCCTGTGACCTTGTATCGGTAGACGCTTCCGACCTTCCAAGCGTAGCTGGCGCTAGGGGCGGGCGCGACACTGGGCTTTATGGGCGGCGCGGAGGGCGGCTTCTGTTGGGCGTGGGCGGTAGCGCCCGCAAAGAGCAGGGCGGCGCAGAGAACTTTTGGGGCGAGGCGAAACGTATTTAGAATCAAAGGGAATCCTCCCGGATAGGTTTTCAGGTTGTTCGACCCGTTTTGAGCGAATAGGTGACAAGGATTGTTTCGGCTCCCTTGCGAACCGATTCAGATTCGGGTAGTATGTAGAGTATCAAAAAGACAGGTAACGTAGCAGATATGCTCTTATCGCACAGTGGCAAAACTCCAAGCGTTCACCCCACCGCGTTCGTCGCTATAACGGCGACGGTGTGCGGCGATGTGCGTATCGGGGCGAACTGCCGTATTATGTACGGCGCATCTATTATCGCAGAGGGCGGCTCTATTGAAATCGGAGACAACGTTATCGCGCTGGAAAACGCGGTGATACGAAGCACGTCTCGTTACTCCACTGTGATAGGCGCTCACTGCGTGATTGGACCCAACGCGCACCTAGTTGGTTGTATCGTGGAGCCTGAAGTGTTTATCGCGACGGGAGCCTCCGTTTTTCATGGCGCTAGGCTTGGGGCGCGTAGCGAAGTCCGAATCAATGCCGTAGTGCATATCAAGACCACGCTTCCTGAAGAGACTACGGTTCCAATTGGTTGGGTTGCAGTGGGCGACCCTATGGAGATTTTACCTCCTAGCGAACACGATAGGGTGTGGGAATTGCAGAAACCTCTAAACTTTCCTCTTACGGCGTATGGTATTGAGAGAAGCGAAGCCACCATGACGAAAATCACGGAGCGAATGGCGGCGTTTTTAGAGAGCCATAGCGACGACCAAGAGGTTTGACGCTAAACTTTGTAGGGAGACGAGCGATGCGCCGAGAACTTAACGCAAAACGGTGGGACAAAAAACCTTGGGTAAACGCTCTGTTTTACCTTGGAGGACTTGCCCTTCTCTTCTTTTTTGGTTTTTTTGTGATAGGCAAGATATGGGGCACGGCGAAGACTGCTTCCGATAAGACCAGCGCCCCTCCTGTGGAGAACGCTTCTAGCGCGCGCCCTCAGTCCGCGTCGCCCTCCGCCGCGACTGCGCCGGCGGGAGCGCAACAGGACAAGCCGCTTAACTTGAAGTCGGGGCCCTCCATTGAAGCGCTAGAACCGAACCCTACGCAGAGGGCTACGCCGGACGTAACGCCTCCCCCGAAAGATAACAGCGAGGATGTGCAAGACCCCAGAACCGAAGAGAAGACCGACACGCAGACGCAGGAGCCGACAACGCCCGATAGCGATAAGCCCAAGCGAAAGCGGAAAACCGCCCCCGCGACTGACGAAAACACCGATTCTAGCGTCGAAAATACGCCCCGCAAACGCAAAAAAAGCGAAGAGCCGATAGACCCGAATGCGGATGTTCGTAATACGGATACCGAAACCCCGCCCTCCAACAAAACGTATCGCGTACAGGTGGGGATATACTCCACTCGCGAGGCGGCGGAAGCCGCAAAGCAGGAGTTGGACGGCAAGGGAATCACTTCGCATATCCGCCCCGCAACGCGCAACGGCAAGCCCTACTACAGCGTAACAGGCGGAACCTATAAGGTGAAAGCGAATGCGGAAGCCCAGCGCGACAAGATGAAAGAGGCGGGCTTAGACGCTTACATCAAAGAGGACTGAACTTTCACGCCCTATTTACGACTACCTCTCTCCGATTTTGCTCTGTAGCCACGCCCCCGCGACTATCCCTAGTTTGCGGGGCGTACTCACTCTCGCCCGCTTTTCGTAGACGTTGTAGTTGTTTCTCTCAATGCTGGTTAGTATTCCCCGATAAATCTGTATCATAATACGTAGCGTAGCGCGTCCGGCGGGTGAGACGAGCGGCAGGAGAAGATTCGCCTGTCGGTAGAACTCTTTCGCTCTGTCCGCCTCGAACTTTATGAGCGCCCGTAGGTTTTCGTCCACGGCTCCGCTTCTTAACCGCTCCTCCGTCACCCCGAACTTTCGTAAATCCTCTTGCGGTAGGTAGACTCTATCTCGCTCTATGTCCTCTTTCACATCTCGCAGTATGTTGGTGAGTTGGAACGCCAGCCCGCACGCCTCCGCATACTCCAACGCCTTGCCGTTCGCCTCGTCAAACCCCCATACGTGAATACAGACAAACCCGACGATACTCGCCACGCGGTAGCAGTAGAGGTGGAGGTCGTCGAAGGTTTCGTAGCGCGTGATAGTTAAGTCCATCTCCGTGCCGTCTATCAGCTCATGGAAGTAGCGGTCTGGGATATGGTATTTTTTTATGGTATCGTGGAAAGCGGGGAGAATGAGGCTGTCGCCGTAGTCTCCTACGAACGCTTTGTCTAGCGCGGCGCGCCACTGCCGCATCTCCTCCTCTTTGGACTGGTTCGCCGCCGCTTCATCTGAAACGTCGTCGCTGTAGCGCATGAAGGCGTAGATGGCGCACATCGCCGCCTTGCGTTCGGGCGGTAGCGTGAGAAAAGAGTAGTAGAAGTTTTTCGCCTGAGTTTTCGCGACGTGTTCGCAGTAGCGGTACGACTCGGCGAGTTTTTCTGCGGAGAGAGCAGGGGTTGGGGGCTTCACGTACAGTTTTCCTCTTAACGCGCCGTCATACCGGAGAGTAGACGACCAAATAGCATTGCGACTTGCCGACTTTTGGGAATGGAGGGGCGCTTGGTAAGGACATCGTAGCCCTGCGCCTCTATACGGCGCAACACCTCAAGCCCTCCTCTGCTGAACATCTCGACATCGAGGCGCACGCGCTTATTCACGGTGTCGCACAGTTTCAAGCCCTCCTTGAAGAGGATGTGTGTGCGCTCTACCTCGAACCGCATGAGGTTGGCGAACTCCGGCGTAAACTTGCGCTCTCGTAGCCACTCCTCTTTCACGCCAAAGCGCTCCATATCGTCTAGGGGAATGTAGACGCGGTTCTTTTCAATATCGCGGGTCACGTCTTGCCAGAAGTTCGCGAGTTGGAGGGCGGTGCAGGTTTTGTCGGAGAGGGCGAACCGCTCTTCATCGCGATAGCCGCATAGGTAGAGTACGAGCTGTCCTACAGGGTTCGCGGAGTAGACGCAGTAGTCTAGCAGGTCTTCATACGAGGGGTAGCGGGTGAGTATCTGGTCTTGGCGGAAGGCTTTTAGGAGGTTTCGGAACGGGGCGGCGGGTATTTGAAACTCCTTGACCGTCTCCTCTAGCGCAACGAAAGCGGGGTGACACGGTCTCCCTGCATACATTGCGTCCAACTCCTCCTCCCACCAGTCGAGTAGGATGAGCGATTTTTGCGGGTCGTCTATCTCATCGCCTAAGTCGTCGCTGATACGGCAGTAGGTGTAGATGTGGTAGAAGTGCTTGCGAAGGGGGCGCGGACAGAAGACCGACGAGACGATAAAGTTTTCGTAGTGCGACTTCGCGAGGCGTTCGCAGTACTGCCGCGCCTCTTCGAGGGTGTAGGCTTTTTCAACGCGATAGGGGTGTTCAATCTCCGCAACGGTCATTGGGGTTCCGATACTGGTTTAATAACACATTATACTCGGTTTGGGCGGCGGGGCGCAAGGAGGGAACTGCGCTGAACGCATAGAATCTCAAGGTAAAGGAGAGGCGACTATGAAACGAATTGAGGCGATAATACGCCCTATGAAACTAGATGAGGTAAAAATCGCGCTCGGCGAAATTGGCGTGACAGGTATCTCTGTGCAGGATGTACGCGGAGCGGGTAGGCAGGGCGGTCAGCGTGAACGGTTTCGGGGCGCGGACTACCTGATTGACCTCCCTATCAAGGTGAAACTAGAGATTGTTGCGCGGGATGAGGACGTTGACGAGATAGTGGAGACGATTTTGCGTCATGCGCGTACCGGAGAGACCGGAGACGGCAAAATTTTTATTCTGCCGATGGGGGAGGCGATTCGGATTCGCACTGCCGAGAGCGGGGAGGACGTACTGTAAGCCTGTACGCTACCGATACTGTTCGCTACGCGCCTTCAAGGGTTCTAGTAGGCTGTTCGGCGCGGGCTGTTCGCCCTCTACATGACCTAAATAGACATGGGGCTTTATCGTTGCGCCATGAAAATCGCTACCGCCAGAGGTGAGTATACTCAAACGCTCCGCCATAGCGAGATAGCGCGCGTTGTCGGCGGCTGAGTGGCGGTTGTAGCGGGCTTCTATGCCGTCTAGCCCTACGTCGATTAGCTCTTGTATCTTCTTTTCTGTCTCCGCCTCGTCGCGTTTTAGGTTGTTGGGGTGGGCGAGTATCGCGACTCCTCCCGCAGAGTGAATAAGCCCGATACACTCCTCTGGCGAGAGGCGCGCCCTGTCTACATAGAACGTTCCACCGGGCGTAAGGTGCTTGTCGAAGGCTTCCTGCATAGTCTTGATAAAGCCCTTCGCAAGCAGAACCTTCGCGAAATGGGGACGCGCTATAACCTCTCCGCCCGCCTCCGCCTCGACCTCCGCCATCGTGATATTTACGCCGTGCGCCTGCATCTTCGCAAGTATCTTCTCGTTTCGGAAGTTTCGGTTATGGAGTACATCGTGGAGGCGAGTTCGCATCGCCTCCGATTTCGGGTCAATATAGAGACCCAAAATGTGGCACTGCCCAAAACCAATCTCCGCGCTCAACTCTATCCCCGGCACAACCTCCACGCCCCTCTCAGCGCCCGCCTGAATCGCCTCCGCCAAGCCCTCCATCGTGTCGTGGTCTGTGACGGCAAGCGTGGCGAGACCGATACTCTGCGCTCGTGTTATGAGTTGAGTAGGGGAGTGGTCGCCATCAGAGGCGGTGGTGTGGCTGTGAAGGTCGATGTTACGCTCTAAAGTCATGCGCTACGCTCCCGCGTCTATAAGATTTTTCTCAGCAAGATAGTTTAGCACTCTATCTACGGATTCTGTAATAGATTCTACGGAGGTAAGCGCCTCGATTTCGGGGTTCAAAGGAGCCTCGTAGGGGTCGGAAACTCCTGTGAAGTGTTTTATTTCCCCCGCGATGGCTCTCTTGTAGAGACCCTTTACATCGCGCTCCGCCAGAGCGTTTACGGGCGCGTTTGCGAATATCTCCACAAAAGCGGCGCGTCCCTCTTTTTCTACATCAGCGCGAATCTCGTCGCGAATCTCACGGTACGGGGAGATGGCGGCGGTGATAGCGATAACCCCGTTACGCGCTAGAACACGCGCCACCCACCCGATACGGCGCACGTTGGTATCTCTGTCCTCTTTGGAGAAGCTGAGACCTTTTGAGAGGTGTGTGCGAACCTCGTCGCCATCAAGTAGCTCCACCCTGTAGCCGCGACTCGTGAATTCGGCGACAAGTCGTTCGGATAGAGTGGACTTGCCTGCGCCCGAAAGCCCTGTGAACCACAGAATAAACCCGGCATGGGTTCCCATAGACTTGGTGTTCCCTTCGCTTAAAAATTTGTGATTGTCTGTGCGTCCCTTTCTGCGGGAACAAAACGCCTCTTGACAACGTAAGAAATAATATACTATAATCTGATAAGTTTAGTCAAGTTTTAATGATGAGGTAAGAGTTCAGGGTTGTGGGAATGAACCGCGAAATGGGGATGCGGAATGCGATTCTACCGCGAAAAACGCGAAAAGGCGCGAAAAAGATGCACAATGCAAACCACCCTAGAAGAACGCGCCCAACTTCCCAATCTCAAACCACAAAGACTCCTCTCCTTTGCGAAGGAGAGGTTGGGTGAGGTTATGTGAAAATTCCCGCAACCCTGAACTCTTACAGATGCGATGTGTAGGCGAGGCAGACAAGGAACTCAAAGGTATGAGCGTTTTAGAGGTCGATGTGAACGACCCTGACAACTTAAAACGGTGGAGCGAACGTTTAGAGACAGCGTCGCCGCAAGAGGTTTTGCGGTGGGCGGTGGAGCGATACTCGCCCAAACTGATGATGGCTACCGCTTTTGGGGCGGAGGGTTGCGTTTTGCTTGCGATGCTCTCGGAGATTATTACCGACCCCGCTCAGATTCGTCTCATTAACCTCGAAACGGGCTATCAGTTCCAAGAGACCCTCGACCTTCGCGAACGTATTCACGAGAAGTACGGTATATCGGTGGAGTATGTCCGCGCTCAGGAGAGCGTAGAGGAGATGGAGCGTCGCTTTGGGGGGGCTATCTACGGCTCCGACCCCGACACCTGTTGCCGTATTCGCAAAATCGAACCCCTAAAACTTGTGGCGGAGGGCTACTCCGCGTGGATAACCGCTATTCGGCGCGACCAGACTCATGCGCGTAAGAGCGCGGGTATCGTTCAGTGGGATGAGAAGTTCCAGCTGGCGAAGGTCAACCCGTTGGCGAACTGGACGAAGCGCGACGTGTGGCAGTATGTTCTTGATAACGATGTTCCCTACAACCCTCTGCACGACCTCGGCTACCCTAGCGTGGGCTGTGCGCCCTGTACGCGCTCCACAAATCAGGGCGAGGACGACAGGGCTGGGCGTTGGGCTACCATTGGCAAAACGGAGTGCGGACTGCACACGCGCTAACCCCGATTTTACAAACGATTTGAGACTCCCCTTCAATAGCGGGCGCGGAGAAACCTCCATAAGAGGCTCTTCTCCGCTTTTTTTGTGTTTTGGGTTGGGAAGGTTGAGACAGAGCCGCCCCTTGCGACATCTTTCGCAAGGGGCGGCTCGTGTAGGAGTAGGGTTCTACTCGTATTTAACCGTGACGGGTTGACCGGTTTCGAGGCTCTCATTTGCGGCGAGAGCGAGGAGGGTGGTGCGAGCGCCGTCTGCGTGAGTGCAACGGATAGCCGACCTGTCTCCCGTTTTGACGGCGTTGATGAAGACGCGGTCTTCCGTCGGGAAGATGTCGTCTATGTCGCCCTTGATATCTTCACTGCCCTGTTGTCCTGCGGTGAAGATATTGACATGGTGCGCCCAGTCCGTAAAGCGGGCGGTGTGCGCGGAAGCCCACACGTTGAGGAAGACCCCTCCGTTGGCTTGCGACGAACAGCAGGACATGAGGTTTGCGACTCCGCCATGCGCGAACTTCATGCTGAGAACCATCGCGTCGTCGATGTCGTAGTTTTGGATGAGGTTCGGCAGTTTCTGGTTGAAGCCACGCGCCGCGTAAGCGAACACCTCTACCACCTCGCCGCCAAGATAGCGGGTGAGGTCTACGGTGTGGATAACCTGTTCCACCATCTGCCCGCCGGACTTCGATTTGACGGGCCACCACTGACCAATGGGTTGCGTGGAGAAGTAGTCGCCCTCTTTGACGAGAGGCGGTCCGCCAATCCACGCGCCATCCATGAGGATAGCGGGGTCGTCTGCGAGCAGGTCTTTCACGCGGTTGATGGATTTGCGGTAGCGGTTCATAAAGCCCGCCATAGCGATAACGCCGGAAGCCTCCACCTCTTTCGCGAGTTTGCGAAGGTCGTCGGGGTCTATGCCAAGCGGCTTTTCGACGAGGAACGGGATATTGCGCTGAATACAGGAGCGCTCAGGAGCGCCGTGCGCGTAGGTGGGGATGAGAATGTACGCCGCATCGGGCTTAACGGTATCAAGCATCTCTTCGGCGTTATCGAAGGCTTGCCCGCCGTGCTTTTCGACTTTGGCTTCCGCTCTCTCGACAACCACGTCGCAGAAGCCTACCAGCTCAACATCGTCAGACGCTGAAAGGTGGGGAAGGTGAGCGCCAGAGATACCTCCGCACCCAATGAGACCAACACGTACTTTATCCGACATTAGATAAAAACCTCCCTATCTGTAACCCTGAATACGGGTAGAGTGTGCGTCTGGAAATCCCTGACGTACTACGCTTAATTTCGCGCTTTGGGCGCGGGTATCCTGCACAAGCGCAAAAATAGTTCAACAAAAAAGGCTCTCCCCATAATAGTATGGGGAGAGCCTAAACCTCTTTCTCAGTAGAGAGGGAGTGTTTAGCGAACGGTGAGAACGCCCTTGACGTTCGATATCGCCACGTAGTTTGCGTCGCCATCGAACGAGACGGTCAGGTTGTACTTGCCCGCTGTCAGGCTAGGAACCGTTGTGGGGAGAGTCGCTACGCCGGAAGCGTCCGTCACTCCCGTACCGACAACTACGCCATTCACCGTGAAGGTGACTGTCTGGTTGGCAAGCCCCATTTTATCGGTGGTTCTGGTGAGAGTGGCTTTGAGGGTTATCGCCGCGCCAACTTTACCTATTTGGTTGACTTGAGCGAGAGCCGTTTTGGCTTGGTTCACCGTCAACACAGCGGTGTTGGAGAGGGCGGTGTAGTTATCCGTCCCCGCAAAGTCCGCCTGAATGGTGTGCGCTCCCAAAGCGAAGGGAACCTCCACGAGATAGGGGAGTTTGGCTATACCGTTTGCGTCTGTGTTCACTGAGCCTATCATCGTTCCGTCTATACTGAACGTTATAGGTTGGTTCACGAGGCGCTTGTTGTCCGTTTTGCGTGTTAGTTGCGCTTGTAGGTTTACGGTTTGTCCGAAACTCGCGGTTATCTTGGTTACGCCAAGCGAGACAGCGGACGGGTTCACCGTAAAGGTTGTGGAGAGCGTGGAGGAGGCGTGGTTTGAATCGCCGTCGAAGTTGGTGGTTAGAGTATGCGCTCCAATGGCGAGAGGCTCATCCACCTTGTAGGTCATGGCGGCTCTACCCGTTCCATCTGTTACGAAATCTCCAAGCGAAACACCGTCCAGCATAAGGTGAAGGGGCTGGTTCACGAGAAGGGCGCCGTCAGACGAGCGTTTTAGAATGGCGGCGAGAGTGACCGTTTGCCCGACTTTGGCGGAGGACGCGCCGTTCCATCTTAGGGGGCAGACTGCCTTAATGATAACTAACGCGCCTTTACGCACGGTTGAGTTATAGAGGCGATTGCCGACGCAGGAGATGGTGTAGTTGTAGGAGCCTACATTGTAGTCCGCTGTGTTAAGGTTGACGAACACCTTCGAGCTAGCCGGGGTAAGGAAAGTTCCTAGGTCCGCTCCGACGAGGTTGAAGGCTAAGGGCAACTGAAGCACAGAGACTCCAATTGGGTCGGTCTTGAGCGCGCCGCCGATGAAGATGGAGGGAGTGGCGTACTGGAATTTAGAAGCCGCAAGCACCACTTTTATATTGGTGATAACCGCTTTAACCGCCGCGCTGTGAAACCACCCCGCCGTTACGTAGGTGGGGCCCGCGAGTAGGACTTGTACGGGGAGGCTTCGGTTGGTTCCGGTTCCATCGCCAAGTTGACCGAACTCGTTGTTACCCCAACTCCAGAGGGTTCCATCCGATTTTACAACGATGTTGTGACCGTTGCCGGCTACGACCTGTACATTGGTAGGAGTTCCCGCCGCAGGAGCGGGTATGACGTTCTCCGCCAGCTTTTGGTTGGCGCTAGAGCCAGAGTGTCCGTCGCCGAGTTGACCCCAGATGTTGTACCCTGTAGTCCAGACGCTTCCATCGAAGCCGAGGACGATAGAGTGGTAGCTTCCCGCGGCTACCTGCTGAACGTTCGTCAGCCCTTTCATCTGTACGGGGGCGCTACGGCTAGTGTTCGTTCCATCGCCGAGTTGCCCGTAGGTGTTGTATCCCCAAGCCCACGCCGTTCCATCGAATCCCGCCGCTAGAGAGTGGAAGTAGCTTGCGGCTACCTGAATCACGTTGGTTAGGTTTTTGACTTTGACGGGGACGTGCCTGTCGGAGGTTGTGCCATCGCCGAGTTGCCCCGCGAGGTTGCCGCCCCAAGAGCGCACTGTTCCATCGGAGATAAGGGCGAGTCCGTGAGAGCCGCCTGCGGCGATTTGCACGACGTTCGTAAGCCCCGATACCTGCACGGGCGCTTTGCGAAGGGTGGTCGTATTGTCGCCGAGTTGACCAACGTTGTTGTTGCCAAACGCCCATACCGTGCCATCAATAAGAAGCGCGAGGGAGAAATCTTGCCCTGCGGCGACCTGCGACGCAGTTTTGGGGAACCCTGCAACCTGCGCGGCGGAGCCTCTCGGAACAAGAGTTCCATCGCCCAACTGCCCTACGCGGTTATCGCCCCACGCCCAAACACCGCCCGCAGAATCTACGGCGAGCGTATGGTTGGCTCCCGCTGACATCTGAACAATGGTGGCTGGCGCAGAGTTTGAGCCAGACTTTTGACCGTACTGGTTGGAACCCCACGAGACGATTTTGCCGACCTGCGCGTGTGCGGCAGAGAGCGAAATCAACAGAAGACCCGCCATAACAAACCCTGTCATGAGGTTACGCGCTACGCTGACGTAGCCTCTATGCACATTAATACTTGGCTTCATACACACTCCTCCTTCATAGGCTAAAGTGAACATTTTTTATTGGAGACGACTTGCGGTTACACTTGACGCTGAAACAGTAGGAATAGACGGTTCCGCGCCATCAATGCTTATCCGTAATTCAAATTGATAGTACCTTATTCCTCCTTTAATTGTGTGTAAGAGTTCACTCTTTTGGGAATTAACCGCGAAACACGCAAAACACGCGAAAAAAATGCACCAAGCCCCAAACTTGGAACAACGCGCCAAACTTCCCAATCTCAAACC
>CAIJLM010000327.1 GCA_903821495.1 uncultured Chthonomonas sp.
GCCTTCCGTCGTGGTCGTAGTCCAGCCAGACTGCGCCCGTGTGGAACGGCTCCCCGAAATCCATCGCGCCAAGCCCCGCCTTCTCGGCTACATCGGTGAAGGTTCCGTTCCCGTTGTTATGATAGAGGGCGTTTTTGCCCCACTGACATATATAGATGTCGGGCTTGCCGTCGTTATCGTAGTCGGCTACCGCCACCCCTAGCCCGTAGCCCGTACCGGGAACTCCCGCCTGCTCAGTAACGTCGGTGAAAGTTCCATCCCCGTTATTGCGATAGAGGGCGTTGCGCGATTTTAACCCGCGCCCGTAGAGGTCTCGTCCGTTCAGCAGGTAGATGTCGGGTAGCCCGTCGCCGTTGTAGTCGAGAAAAGCGCAACCGGAGCCGTTCTCCTCCATCATCGTCGCCATGCCCTTATGCCCATTCTCGAATTTGAAGTCGATTCCAGCGCGTTTGGCGACCTCTTCAAAGGGAACATTGACGCTGACAGCAGGGGCGTTTACAGGGGGGGAGGGAGCAAGGGGCGGGACAGGGCGGCAAGCAGGGCAGAACAGCCCTAACAGGGCGATATAGAGGTAGAGCCGCTCTTTCGTCAATGAAATCATTCTCTACGCATCTTCTAATCAGGCTCCGACGCGACAATATCCCCCTCAAAAAGACTCAATACATCGTTCACGAGCGCGGTATGCGCGTCCGAAACCGCCTCTTCCGGCGGCTTGGGGGCGGGCGCTACTACAGGCGCGGGGGGAGGGGAGGAGGCGGAATCCTCTCTACCGCTTGCGCCTATGTCGAAGTCGGCGATACGGTTTGGAGTGGTTCTTTTGGGGGCTTCCTCGCTCACCTCCATCAGCGGCGGAGGCGCGGCGGAGGGCTTAGGGGGTTGCGCCTGCGCTTCTGTTACCAAAATACACCGTAAAGTATAGCCCTGTACGTTCAAAACGGAGTTGATGTGCTTTTCAAAAAAATGGCGCTGGTCGGGCTTATTCTGTATTCTATCCCGCATAAAGGTATCCGTAAACGAGAGAAGAATTACTTTCCCTTCCAGTTTTTCGACATTCCCCGCCTTGAGAACCATAAAACCATTAGGGGATTTCCGCTCCACCTCTTTCAAAATACGGCTCCACGAACGGCGCACCACCTCTATCGTCATCTCTTCCGCGTACTTGCTCGCTTCGGTAGGAGGCGAAGCGTCCTCCTCCTCTACTGGCTCTTCGCGAAGGGGGGCGGTCGCGACAGCGGTTCGCTGAGGGCGCGGTACAAAGCCGGGCGTTGCGGAGGAGGGCGAAGGGCTAGTTGGCAAGGCGCTAGGCGCGGCTTTCGTCTCAACCGCCACTCGCGTGTTCGTAACGAAGTTGGCGGGCATAAGGCGCAGGAGAGTACGCTCTAGTAGCACCCGCTGCTGATTCGTGAAACGCAAATCGCGCTCGGCGGAGGCGAGAGCCTCCAGCATCTGCAAAAGGTCGGCGGGAGTGAAGGAGGTGGCTTGCGCCGCCATCTGCGTATAACGCTCCGCGCTCATCTCGGCTTGCGCGGTCTTCTTAGCGCCCGCGGAAATCAACAGGAGGTCGCGCAGATACGCGGAGAGAGTCACCAGCGCCTGCCGAACGTCCACGCCGCTCTCTGCGACATCCCCCGCCGCCGCCAAAACTCGCTCCATATCGCCACTCGCAATCGCGGACACAATCTGAATTAGGCTCTCGTTTCCCACCGAGCCAATCGCCTTATGCACCGTCTGCGCGGAGATATGCCCCTCCGAGTAGGCGACCACCTGCTCTAGCAGGGAAAGAGCGTCGCGCCAAGAGCCTTCCGCCCCTCGCGCCACCGCCAGAATAGCCTCCTCGTCGGCGGTGTATCCCTCCGACGTAATGACGTTCTGAACGGAGGACATCAGGTCTTGCAGGCTACCGCGCTTGAACTGGAAAGGCTGACAGCGAGAGCGAATGGTAATGGGGACTTTGTGCCACTCGGTGGTAGCGAGAATAAAAACGACGTGGGCTGGAGGCTCTTCAAGGGTTTTCAGCAACGCATCAAAGGCTTTTGACGAGAGGTCATGCACTTCATCTATGATGTAGACTTTATATCGCGCCTCTGTGGGGGCGTACTGCACGTTCTCAATAATCTGTTCGCGCACATCGTCAATACCCGTCTTAGAAGCCGCGTCAATCTCCACAACGTCCATACAGGCGCCATCGCGAATGGAGACGCAGAGTTGGCACACGCCGCAGGGTTCAGAAACGGGGCTGTCTTGAGAGATGCAGTTGAGAGCGCGGGCGAGGAGGCGGGCGGTGGAGGTCTTACCGCACCCGCGCGCCCCATGAAAGAGGTAGGCGTGAGCGATTCGTTTCGACTTAATGGCGTTTTGAAGCGTGCGCGTGACCTGATCTTGCCCCATGAGTTCGGAGAAAGACTGAGAGCGATATTTGCGGTACAGCGCTACATAAGCCATCTAGCCACCGATAGGAGAGATTAATTGGACAGGGTGAAGAGGAGAGTAGGGCAGGGCATAGAGAGCCGGGGGAACAGAACATACGCATAACGACAGTCTTAAGGCTGCTTCCTGCGGGGTCCTGACCTGGTTCGTCCGCGTTACGCTATGCCTGCGCCCGGCTCTCAATACCCTGCGCTACTCTCTATTATACCCCAATATTGGCGCAAGCGGGGCGACACATTTCACTTTGTAAGAAGAGACATATATCATACGACGCTGAACACATTGGGTTAAATCAAGGTCGTATCATAGGATACCTGTCTCGCTTGCGGAGTGGGAGGAGGCTTTGGAGGCGCTCAATTCTTGCAAACCCAAAACTGAAGAGGAATCGGAGACTCTTATAGAGTA
>CAIJLM010000328.1 GCA_903821495.1 uncultured Chthonomonas sp.
CCATTTTAGAGAAGTCGAGAATATCGTTGATGAGGGTGAGAAGGGTGTCGGCGGACTGCTGAATCGTCTCAACAAAGTCCTTCTGCTCGTGGTTAAGAGAGGTATCGCGCAGGAGGTCGGTCATGCCGAGTATGCCATTCATAGGCGTTCGGATTTCGTGGCTCATATTGGCGAGGAATTCGGATTTGGCTTTGACGGAGGCGAGCGCTATGTCGCGGACTTTCTGGAGGTCTTTGGCTTGCTCATGAAGCAACTGCGACTGATGCTCTGCATGGGCGTGCGCCTCTTCTAACCTCTGTGTATAGCGCTCTACCATCTCTTCCGCGACCTTTTGCGCGTGAATATCGGTGGTGGAACCAATGAGGCGTATCGCTCCGCCCTGCGCGTTCCGAATAACCTGTCCGCGCCCGCGAAACCAACGGTATTCGCCCCCCTTGCACCGGAGGCGTAGAAGCATATCGAAATTCTTCTCTCGCTTCAGCGTTCTTGTTACCAGGCGTAACAGTCCACGCCTATCTTCCGGGTGAAAACAGTCGAGAAAGCCCTCCCTCGTAGCCGTCAATTCGTTGGGGGCATAGCCTAACTGTTTTCGGAACTGCGTTGAGAAGTAGGTCTTATCTTTCACAATATCCCAGTCGCAAAGCCCATCGCTCGTACCTTGCAACGCGAGGTTCAGGCGCTCTTCGCTTCGCACTAGCGCGTCGTAGGTCTGTTTTGAGGCGGTGATGTCGCGAGATACGGAGACAAAATGCGTCAGTTCGCCCTGCGCGTTAAAGACAGGGTTCATCTGAATCTCCGCCCAGAAGTACGTTCCATCTTTGCGAGTATGCAACATCTCTTCCGTGATGGCTCTACCCTGTCGCATCGCCTCTTTAACGCGCTCTACCACTAATGAGGAGGTCTCCGCTCCGCTAAAGAGCTCTTGAGGGGTTCGCCCTAGCATCTCCTCCACAGAGTAGCCGCACACTCTCGCCTTTGCGGGGCTGGCATAGGCGACCCGCCCCGCTACATCGTAGACAGTCACCATAAGGTTATGCTCTCCGTTTTGCAGTAGCGAATACAAGAGCAGGGAGGGGTCGAAGCCCAAGTCAGCTTTTAGTGTTGGAGTTTGTTCCTGATACATCGCTTACTCGCTTCAAAAAGAGAATGTCAACCTCTCTGATTGTGGCGAAAGCGAATGTAAACTTAATAGGAGCGCCTATAAATTATACGGGGAGGCGCGATTCACCAAGGACGGGGATAGAGGCGCAGGAGCTCTTCTATTTTATTGGACTTGTAGTGGGCGCGGTCGTATTCGGGAGTGGAGGCGAGGCTCTTCTCCGCGTACTCCTCTATCGTCATAATAGGCTTCGCAGGAACGCCTACCGCTACGGTGTTCGGGGGAACGTCCTTTGTGACGAGGGCGCCTGTTCCCACTACAGAGTTGGGCCCAATGCTCACGCCGGGCATAATAGTCACGCCGTACCCTATAAAGCAGTTATCGTGAATAGTGATACGCCCGAATTTGATAACTTTCTGATATTCGGGCTTGTGACGAAAGACCCATGTGCCGCCGTCGTGGTTGATAAAAGTTACGTTGCCGGAGACGGTCACGTGTTTACCGATGCTGATAAGAAAGGGTTCGGAACCGAAGTTGGGAATATCCATCAAGCGGCAGTCATCCGCTATCTGTAGCCCCTTGCTTATCGCGCGATTGAGGCGAACTTTGCGCCAAATACTATCGAACATACGAGTATCCTCCGGTTTTGAACTGTTTTTTGGTAACTACTCAGCCCCCCTTCGGGGGGAACCTAACCCCCGTCCCCTTCCCGGCGCGGGAAGGGGTGACTAGAGCGCAAAGTGGTTATCGTTGGATAGAGCCACTTGGTTTAGGGCAAAAGCCTAGCGTTCAACCGCCTCTGTTATCGCATTAAAGACAGTCGTTCCCCCTTCCCGTTTCGGGAAGGGGGCTAGGGGGTTAGGTCGCATTGCATAGAGTGAGTAGTTACGTTTTTTGCACCTATTTAACTCGCGCCGCCCACAAACCAGCGCCCTATTCGCACGACAGAAACTCCTATCACGATACGGATAGCGCCCTGCAAAAGCGTAGATTGCCACCAGTCCCAGCCCACCGCTCCCGCGAACGTCCCCCAGAAGAGCGCCCAAACACCCCCCAGCGTAATAAACCACCCTGTAAGAGCGATAAGAAAGGAGAGAAGGCTATCGCGGTCATCGTTCCATGCCTGACTGTTTCGCTCCGAACTTCGGAGTATCGCCGCAACCGCCAGCAGAGCGCCCCCGTACTGAAGATGCAACACTCCCTCTTGATGAAGCAGAAGGCGAATAAGCCCCGCCACAAGAATCACGACGCTAGAGGTGAAAAAACACCATGTCATCGCTTGCAAGCCCGCTTTATTCATACCGCTACTCTCCTTTCGGCGAAATCCGCCTGATAGTTGAGACGAGATAGCCCCGCTTTGGTTTCACAAAACAGCGGACGCTCTCGCTAGGGCGATTCCTAAAACCCCAACTCCATTGTGGGGAAGAGGTCTTCGACTTCGCCGTCTGTCCATGTCAACTTTGCGTCTACAAATCCCTCTCCAATCAGAACACGGAGGGCTTGCGCCCCCTGAATATCGGCGCTAGTTCCATCCGAGCGCAACCCCAAACTTATCCACATCCCCTCCACCGAATCGAACTGCGTGGCGGTTACCGAGATACGGCGACCTAGCCCCACAATCTCAAGGGTACACGGAAACAACTCATTGCGTTGCAGAGAGCGCCGCCCCGACACATCCGTTACGTAACGGGCGAGCGTAGCGCGAACAACGCCGCCAAGGTTATCGCGGGTAGGGGCTTCTACCGAGAGGGAGAGGCTATCCACCTCTATCTGCGGCACAAAAACATCGTTCAAAAAGAGATAGAATTCGGGCGGACTAAGGTGTGTCACAACAACTTGAACCAAACCGCCCCCCTGAATTTTGGCTACGTCCGCGGCGCGTACTCGCGGGGGCGATTGAGGCTGACTTGGCGGCGTTTTTCTACCAAACATTCTACTTTCTTCCTCTCTATTCGTTCTGGTTTTTACGGGCGATAATCACCTCGCAGTGGGCGCGTTTAATGAGCGTCTGAATCAATCGCGCCACCTTCTCCGACTCTTCGCCCTCTTCCGGGATTTTGGCGAGACCAATGATGATTCTATCTGCGTTTTGCGCCTTCGCCGTCGCCACAATCCCGTCTACGGCTTCACGAACGCGCTCTACGCGCTCCTGAACGTGCCCTAGGTTCGGATTAGCGAGCGCATGAACCTCCTCTAGCGTTCTTGTAGCGTTCTCTTCCTGCTCTGGCATGGGCGCGTTGAGAGGAAGCGTGCGAACCACCTCTAAGAAGTAGACGAGGCGTATCTCCGCCTTGCCGATATTCGCGGTTCGTTGAGCGAGAGTTACGCCGTAAGAGAGGTCTATTCCTGCAATAAGAGGAACGAACAGAAGCGCCCCGCGCTTTCCGCTGTCTGCGCCATGAAGTTTCGAGTTCATGGTCTTGGCGGCGCGTAGCGAGGCGCGAGCCGCCTCCACCGAATCGGCGATAGGCAGTTGGGAGCGCACTCCGGGAATAGAGCGGCACTTGGTCATCACCTGTTCTGGCAGGTTGGCTACGATGATACGCGAGTGCGCCGCCTCAATGTCGCGCATGGCTTCCAGGAAGGTCTTTGCGCCATCGTCCGAAATACCCTGCATACTAGAGCAGTCTACGATAATTCCTTCCGGGTGGTCTACCAGAAGGAGGTTCGCCGCCGCCTTAATCGTCATCCACTGGTTTTTGTGAAGCGTTCCTGAAAGGCGCACCACATCTTCTCTCGTCTCAATTATCATCTTCGGAATGGCTCTCCATGACCAACTGAGCGGTGGAGATATGCTGTATCTCTTCCTCCAACGCGCTCTCGTCGGGTATTTCTGTATCGGATAGATAGTACCGCACACTGGTGACAATCACGTCTTTTCGGCTCTGTAGCGCGAGGCGCATGAGAAGCCCTGAGTTTCCATGCAGAAGGCTGTGCCACCATTTCGTAGAGACGAACTCTGGCACGACCACCGTCACGATATGGTTTTTTCTCTCTACCTGAACCGCGTCCAGATAGCGCATAATGGGCCCGACCAGGGAACGGAAGGGAGAGTTGAGAATGACCAGAGGAACCTCATCTCCGTAAGCCTCCCAGTGTTCTCGAAGGCGCGGGGTATTTTCGGGATCGGTCTCCATGTGTATGGCTCTACAGTCGGCGGAGAGTGAGCGGGCATAGTTCAGAGCGGGCAGGATACCTTTGTGTAGAGAAGGAACAAGCACCAAAACGGTATTGGTCATCACCTGTTGCGGCGATTGAATGTTGGCTATCCTAAGTTGGTGGGCGACATCCACATAGTGACGGTGTATTTTACGGAACATCTTGTAGAGGATGATGAGCAGTACGATAATCGCCCACGCCCCATGTGTAAACTTCTCTACGATAATCGTTATTAGCACAACAAATGTGGCGAACGCGCCAATACCGTTAATGACCGCTTTCCGTCGCCACGCATTGGTACGCTTTACAACCCAGTGAACAACCATAGCGGACTGCGAGAGGGTGAACGCAAGGAAAACGCCCACCGCGTACAGTGGAATGAGGTTGTCTACGTGTCCTTTGAACACCACAATCAGTAGCCCCGCGAAAACTCCCAGTATCACGATGCCGTTATTGAAGACGAGTTTGTCTCCCACATTGGCGAACTGCTTGGGCATAAAACGGTCTCGCGCCATAAAAGAGGAGAGGCGCGGAAAGTCGGCGAAAGCGGTGTTCGCCGCTAAAACAAGTATTCCCGCCGTCATAAACTGAGTAAGCAGATAGGCGAACGACCATGCGCCAGACTTGCCGAACACCGCCCCCGAAATCTGGTCTATAACCGAGGGCGCCTCAACCACCTTGCCGTTCACAACGCTCTCGCTGAAATAGACGATGCCGAAGCGCATGGTGAGCCACGACACGCCGAGAAAAATCGTCCCCAGAATAACTCCCATCGCTAATAGGGTAAGCGCGGCGTTTTTGGCTTTGGGTTCGCGGAAAGCGGGGATGCCATCACACACCGCCTCCACCCCTGTCATCGCAGTACACCCGCTAGAGAAGGCGCGAAGGATGAGAGCGAGGAGCGCAACGCCTGTGAGTTTTAGAGGCTCTTTGGGGAGAGTTGCATAGGTCTGTAGCGTTGTGTCGATGTCGCCTGTAAAGGCTTTCCAACCGATAAGGGGTCCAAAAATAACAACGGCGAACATGAGGAGGCACATTACGACAAAACCGTAGGTAAAAGTAGCGAACACCGCCCCAGACTCTTTTAAGCCGCGCAGGTTCGCCAGAGTGAGGAGTCCAATGAAGAGCAGGCAGAACAGCACCTGAAACTCGGCGACATGGAAGTGTTGCGCCATAAAAGGAATGCCCGCAAGGTTCTGCACTCCCGCCGCAATGGAGACGGATACGGTGAGTATGTAGTCTGTGAGGAGAGAGGCTCCCGCGACCAGCCCCCAGTTCACTCCCCAGCGCGTTCCTAAGTTATCGGAGGTGACGATGTAGGAGCCGCCGCCGCGCGGATAGGCGAAGATGGTCTGCCAGTATGAAGTAACGACGATAACGAGAAGAAAGATGATGGCGGCGGAGATGGATAGGGTGAAATTTCGATAGAGGTTCGCCATGTTCACAAGCCCTACCGCCCCAAAAACAAGAATTATCTCCTGTGTGGCGTAGGCGCAAGAGGAGATAGCGTCCGAAGCGAAGACCGGAAGCGCAAGGAACTTGGGAAGTAGAGTATGCTCTAAATGTGACGAGTGGAGCGGCTTGCCCAGTAGCGCGTGGCGAATACGCTTTGTTAAACGCTCGCGGCGCGGCGCTAGAGGGGATAGCGGGCTTTCCTCATCGTGTTGACGATTGGAAGAAGGGGAGGTATCCGGCATTTTTGTCTCCACAAACAGGTCTCTAAATGATTGGGAGAGTGGGGACGTTCTTTATCCTAATTTCATCGTCGTTGGCTTCATTGGCAAGAAGTTCCTATTCTCAAAGGATATTGTACCCCGTTCCGCCCCGCTTCGTTGTCATAGCATGGGCGTAGGATAATTTGTTTGACAGATTCGGCAGGGTTGGTTACAATAGGAGAGCCTGATTAGATACGATGATGAAGGACACAAACACTTGGATTTGCATTTTACAAGCGCAGCCGCCACCGAAGAAGAGCGTAGCGCGGTAGATAGTACGCTGGACGCGCAGGCAGATACGCTTCAACCTCCCATTCAGAGCGAGAGGTTTCGTAAGCGTCATCTGCTACTGCCTGTTCTCCACGCCGTGCAGAGCCGAGTCGGGTGGATAAGCCCCGGAGCCATCAACTACGTTGGGGAGCGGCTGACGGTTCCTCCAGCGGAGGTCTACGGAGTCGCTACCTTTTACGCGCTCTTCGCCACCGAACCACAGCCCCCCGCTGTTCTCCACGTCTGCGACGACATCGCCTGTAAAACACGCGGAGCCGATACCCTTTGCGCGGCGCTAGAGGCGAACTTTGGCGCGATGGGAACCCCCTGCGCGAACGGCGCGACGACTTGGAAGCGAAGCCCCTGCCTTGGGCTATGCGAGAAAGCCCCCGCGCTCTTAGTCCAAACCTCTGGGCGAGAGAGTAGCGACTTTACGATAGCGCCCGTCAGCATTGAACAGCTATCTACCGCTCTACGTGGCGAGACGATAGGCGAACCCCGCGAAGTCAACGGCTCTACGCCGCAGACGGGCGCGAACGCTCCTCTTCAGCTTCTCAAGCGCGTCGGCGTAGTAGACCCCCTGAGTTACGAGGCGTACTGCGAAAGCGGCGGCTATCAGGCGCTACGTAGAGCGTTGGAGATTGGCGCAGGGGAGGTTATTCGCGAACTCTCAGATGCGAGACTGACCGGGCGCGGGGGCGCGGCGTTCCCGACGGGCGTGAAGTGGAAGGCGGTTGCGGGAATGGCGGCGACACCGCGCTATATAGTGTGTAACGCCGACGAATCGGAACCCGGAACCTTCAAAGACCGCGTTATTATGGAGCAAGACCCTTTCGCGCTCATCGAAGCGATGACGATTGCGGGGTTTGCGTGTGGAGCGGAGCAGGGGGTTATCTACATTCGCGGCGAGTACCCGGAAGCCACAAGCCGCCTTCAGAATGCGGTAGACAGAGCGAAAGAGGCGCACGCGCTCGGCGCGAACCTGCTGGATAGCGGCGTGTCGTTTGATATTGAGATACGACGCGGCGCGGGAGCGTATATCTGCGGCGAGGAGACCGCCCTCCTCAACTCCATCGAAGGCAAGCGCGGCGAACCCCGCAACAAGCCCCCATTTCCTGTTCAGTTCGGCTTGTTCGGTAAGCCGACAGCGATTAACAACGTGGAGACTCTGGTCAATGTCCTGCCTATCCTACTGGAAAGCGGGAAACGCTACTCTGAAACGGGAGGCGGAAACTCGACAGGGACGCGCCTCTTCTGCCTTTCGGGGAATGTGGAGAGACCGGGAGTCTACGAGATACCTTATGGCGCGACCCTGCGAAGCCTCATAGAACTTGCAGGGGGAGTGAGCGGCGGGCGTGAACTACAGGCGATACTACTTGGGGGAGCGGCGGGGGTCTTCGTGCGCCCCGACGAACTCGATATTCCGCTTACACTAGAGGGGGCGCGCGCCGCGAATGCGACGCTCGGCTCCGGCGTTGTGATGCTTTTCGATGATACAGTAGATATGCGCCAGATTTTGAGGCGGATAGCGGGCTTCTTTCGAGATGAGTCGTGCGGTCAGTGCGTGCCGTGCCGCGTGGGTACGGTGCGGCAAGAGGAGGCGCTGTATCGTCTCCTCACGACGGATAGCGACTCGAAAAAGGAGTTAGTCCTGCTTGCGGAACTAGAGCGGGTGATGAAGGATGCCTCTATCTGTGGCTTAGGACACACCGCCTCTAGCGCGATATCTTCCGCCATACACCGCCTCGGCGTATTTCAAGGAGTGACAGAGTGATGCAAAGCGTTCTTCTCGCCCCCCCGAAACCCATGATAACCCTCACCGTAGATGGCGACAGCGTTAGGGTTCCCGATGGCTCTACTATCCTACAAGCCCTCCGCAAAAAAGGCGTGGACACCCCCACCCTCTGCTACCTTGAGAACCTCACGCCCGTCAATGTCTGCCGGGTCTGCGTGGTGGAGGTGACAGGTTCGCGAGTTCTGGTTCCCTCCTGCTCCCGCAAGGTGGAGGAGGGTATGGTAGTCCTGACCAACTCGGAGCGGGTGCAACATTCGCGCAAGTTAGTTCTGGAGTTGCTCGCTTCGTCGGTAGATATGTCGCTGGTGAATGGCGATACGAAGCGGTGGATGACGGAGTATGGCGCGGAGCCGGAAAAGTTTGGCGAACCTTCCCTCCCTGCCAACGCAGGAGAGCGGGATTCGCGCCACTCAGGACACCACCACGCGCCTGAACACGCAACAGCGGAGACCGTAGCCCAGCCCGTTATGGTAGACAATGACCTCTATATACGCGACTACAGCAAGTGCATTCTCTGCTACAAGTGTGTGGAGGCGTGCGGAGTGGACGCGCAGAACACCTTTGCGATAGCGGTGGCGGGGCGCGGCTTCGATGCGCGAATCTCCACAGAGTTCGCTATACCTCTGACCGATTCTGCGTGCGTCTACTGCGGGAACTGTATCGGGGTCTGCCCCACAAATGCGCTGATGTTCAAAAGCGAATACGATATGAGGCAAGAGGGGACATGGAACGAGAGCGAACAGACGGTGACGGAGACTATCTGCCCCTACTGCGGAGTCGGATGTAATATCGAACTGCACGTACAGGATAACCGCATTGTGAAAGCGACCTCGCCTCTTGACCACGACATCACAGAGGGACATCTCTGTATTAAGGGACGATTTGGGTGGGAGTATGTGAACAATCGAGGGGAGTAGACTGTAGCGTAAATGAACTGAGGAGGGGGCTACATGAAAATCACGCAACCCCGACCTCCATTTACTACCCTGTTGAGAAGGGTAAAGTTCCTTTAGGAGTACGTTCCA
>CAIJLM010000329.1 GCA_903821495.1 uncultured Chthonomonas sp.
ACTGCGTCCGGGAACGGCTTGTCGGTCAGGGTTGTAGGAATCTACATAACCTCATCCCGCCTCTCCTTCGCAAAGGAGAGGCGTTTTAGTAGTTTGAGATTGGGAAGTTTGGCGTGTGGTTCCAAGTTTGGGGCTTTGTGCATTTTTTCGCGTGTTTCGCGTGTTTCGCGGCTTTTACTCTCAGAACCCTGAACTCTAATTCAGGCATGGCTTGACAGTTAGGGTAAGATATAGGTGACAGGCTCCTCCGCGTCTGGCTCTTGAAACAGCGTCCACCAGAGGTCTATCCGCTCTCGCGTTATCTCAAAGGTTCCAGGCGGCAGGTTGGCGTTACGCTTGGAGAGCCGCTCCCACAGATCCTCTAGGCTGACTTTCAGATAGAGCGTCTCTACAGTGAAACCTAGAGCCTCCGCCTTCTGACGATAGCCGTCCCGCTCCTCACGCGCCCAGAAGCCCCACTCTAGTATCACGTTCGCGCCAAGGCTCAGGGTACGCATGGCGACCTCCCACTGCAACGCCTCAATAGGGTCGCGAAGCCTGTCCAACTCCGCTCTGTCGTTCGCATCCGCAAGAATTTGGGCTATCCACTCGTCCGGCGAGAGGCGTAGCGCGTTATGCGTTCGCTCTAGTTTTTTGGCGAGAGTGGTTTTGCCTGCGCCGGGCAGTCCGCATATCAGGTAGAGAGTAGGCATGAAAGGGGGTTCGCTTTCAAATGGGGCATTACCTAAACAGGCGGGTCAATCACAGGGTTTTTCAATTTATCCTCTTCGCGCTCCAACTCCGCGATGATATGCCCGCTAACCCATTGGCGCAGTTCAGCGACAATAACTATCATCTTATCCACATCTTGACGGGGGCTATCGGGGTCGTCTTGCCAGTTACGAAGTTGGGTCTCCGCACGACGAAGGGCATGAGAAACACGTTGGGCTGGGGTGAGGAAACGTTGCAAGTGGGGGCTACTCCTGAAATTTTGTTTCGAGCGATAAAGAGGCTCGTAGTTATACGGATATTATATCACATACTGCGGTATCAGGCGGAAGAGAGGCGCAGAGCGCGAAGTTTGAGACCCAGCCGCAGTAGCGTCCCCCACCCTATCGCCATCACGCCCAGCACGCAGAAAATAGGAAGTTGTACGGACTGCGCGAACCAGAGGGAGCTGAAATACAGAACGAGATTCCCCGACATATTCCCCAGCCCTATGACGCACTCATGCACTCCCCCATGCTCTCCCGCCGCTTCGCTATCCGCCAGCGAGTAGAAGAGCGATGACTGATACAGTAGCCCCAAACAGAGTCCGAAGAGCGACTGCGCGACGACCAACGCCGCGAGGTTGGGCGCAAGCGTCGTCGCGCCAAAACTGACCATCATCACGAAGAATACGCCTACGAGGAAACCCCAACGGTAGTGCCACCACGTCCAACGTCGCACCCACTCGAAGGAGAGCGTGCGAAAAAAGAGCCAGACACTACACCACATACTCGCCTCTGCAAAAGGAATATGTAGGCGCGTCTGTATCGCAGGGCTAGAGGAGAGGAACACGTTTATTGCGACAACCCCGAACGGGTTCGCTATCCATCCTAATATCCGAAATCCTCGCCGCTCTTCCGGAGAGAGCCTCTTGCGCTCCTCTTCAAGACGCGCCTCTTCTGTCAGTTCATCAGAGGTCTCGGCGACATCCGTGTCAGGAGAGATGTGGGCGGGAAAGAGCCAGCGAAGTAGAAGCAGGTTTATAAGGTAGAGGATGGCGGGAAGTAGCAGAAGCGCTTTCAGCCCTAACCAAGCCATAAGGGGCGTAGCGAGCAGAAATGAGAGCGCAGAGCCGATAGACCACGTTAGGTTATAGTAGGAGATTCTATGCGCCATACGCCCAAGAGGTTGCCCCTCAACGAGCGCAACCTCTATGCCGGGCCAGACCAATGCCGAAAAGAAGGCGAACCCCACGAAGGTCAGAACGAATATCGGCTCCGTTCCTCCGAAAGCCCAACCCAAAAGCGAGAACGCGATGGAGAAGAGTATGCCTAGCGCGACTCCGGCGCGAGGATTCTTTTTATGCGCTATCTTACCGCCTATATAGGAGGAGATGGCTATCGCAAGCCCAACCATCGCCTGCGATAGCCCTATCTTGCCCGTACTCCACTGAAACCGCTCCCTTGCAAAGAACGGCTCCCCGTACAGAAACACGGTAGCGGGAAACTGTTGAAGCAGGGTGAGAAGAAGTAGCCCGCCCTGCGTCGGACGTTTAGGCATCCAGCGCGTCTTTCGGAAGTCCGAGCGGAAGCGCGGCGGGGCGGTGGCACGAACTCGCCATCTCGTAGAGGCTTTTTGTGTCTGACGAGATATGGAAGGCGTGCATCGCTTCGAGAACGTGATACGCCAGTTCGCCATTGCAACGGTGCGGTCTGCCGGACTGAATGGCGTAAGCCATGTCCGCAACCCCGATACCCCTGCTGTTATCCGCAAAGCCGTGCGAGAGGGGCATATTCGTCCACTCAGAGGCTCCCATGCGCCTTATGGAGACGACTCCGCCAAAACCGTTCGGGTCGGGAACCATCATAGAGCCTTCCGTGCCATAGATTTCGATACAGGAGTGCTGGTGCGCCCACACATCAAAACTCGTGGTTATCGTGCCGATAGCGCCGTTCGCAAAGTTCATGATACCAGAGACGTGCGTAGGAACATCTACCGTCACCTTCGTCCCGTACTTAGGCTGACTGGTGACAATCCGCTCTGGGAACGTAACCCGCGTTGAACCCATCACGCTACGAATGGGTCCCATCAGCGAAACGAGCGCGGTTAGGTAGTAGGGACCCATATCGAACATGGGCCCCCCGCCCGCCTTATAGTAGAACTCAGGGTCGGGATGCCAACTCTCATGCCCATGACACAGCATGAAGGCGGTGGCGGCGATAGGTTCGCCTATCCAGCCGTCGTCAATCAGTTTACGGCAGGTCTGAATACCGCCGCCCAGGAAGGTGTCCGGGGCGCAACCTACGCGTAGCCCCCTCTCCTTCGCAATCGCGAGAAGCTCTTGCCCCTGCTCCCGCGTAATGGAGAGCGGCTTTTCGACATGAACGTGCTTACCCGCGAGTAGAGCGGCTTTACACACGTCGAAGTGAGCGTTCGGAATCGTCAGGTTGATGACTATCTGAATCTCCGGGTCGTCAAGAAGTTCCTGCGGCGTGAGGGCTTTGGGTACTCCATGCTCCTTCGCCTTCGCTTCGGCTCGGCTCTTATCTAAATCGGCGCAAGCGACAATATCCAAAATTTGGAAGGTCCGCCCCGCCTTAAAGTAGATACCGCTGATGTTGCCGCAACCAATAATCCCCACCTTGACAGGGGTGACGCTGTTCGACATTATGGAAAACTCCTTCGCTTAAACGCCTAGCGTTTTGAGATAGTTCCTGCTGATAGTGGCGGCTTCCAGCGCAGTCAGAAGCGTGTTGTCCTGCTCAGAGACAATCCACTCCGCTCCGGCGGCAATCGCGGCGGCGTAGGCGGCTTTCAGATTCACGTCGCCATTGCCCAGTTCCAAAAATTCGGGGCGACGCTTACCCTCTTCGTCAATTTTTGCACGCCCATCCTTGAAGTGGAAGTAGCCGGCGCGGTTCGCGTGCTTCTCGATAAAACCTACCACATCCTGCTCTCCATAGAAGAGCCAAAACACATCTATATTGAACTTGACAAGCGCGGGGTCGGTCTCTTCTGCAAGAATCTCCATACCGTTCACGCCGCCCAAATCGTCAAACTCCCATGCGTGGTTGTGATAGTTGAACGCCAGCCCCTCTTCCGCCATGCGCTTGCCAATCGCGTTGAACAGCTTCGCGGAGTCCTTATAGCCCTGAACGCTCTTCGTATCGGAAACACCGGAACACATGAGGTTCTTGATACCAATGGCTTTTGCATAGGCGATGTGCGCGTCCACTTTCGCGGGGTCGGCGTAGTCGCCATAGCCAAAGTGAGCGCCAGAGACTTGCAGGTTGTTCTCCGCGAGGAGCTGTCTTGAGGTATCTTCGCCGAAAGACAGAAACATATTCCCCGCCTCTATTGCGGGGAAACCAGCGGCGGCAACCTCTTTGAGAACTCCAGCGATGTCGGTCTGGTTGCGAGAACCGAACACAATCAGTTGTATCGAGGCGATTGGCGTTGTCATGCCTGCATACTCCTTAGTATGAGATAGGGGTTAGCCTGCTTGCACAGGTTTTCTCAAGGTCAGATACGTCATATTCCCCTCAAATCCCTGCTAAAACACGCGGATTTCCTCGCGAGTTTGCAAAAACATCAAAAACTTAATCTATTCCTAACCTGCAACGGCAGGAATTCACCCTCCTCTGCGCGAAATAGAGCCTCGTCAGTCAGACTATATAGACTGATACCGAAAACACGAGAGGAACAACCATGAGCGATAACGCGCCAGTGACAGTCACCATTTTTGATGATGGTCCCATTAAAATTGAGGGCAATGTAAGCCTTGTAGACGAGAACGGAAAAGTTCTGCCTAACGACACAGGCGAGGCGATTTTCCTTTGCCGTTGCGGAGCGTCCGCCGATAAGCCGTTTTGCGACGGCTCGCACCACGACTGTAGTTTCGCGTCCAAACTCACAGCGTAGGAGTCCCGCTCTCTCCGCCCTCATTTTATCCCCTCTTCTGTTTGTTTAGGAGAGGGGATTTTAGAGTGTCGGAAGGTATACTAAATCACACCATCTGATGACACAGAACTGACCCCGAAACAGTCAAACAGAGAAAAGGAGGAGGCTCTCTTCTATGAGTCCAGAGATTATGCGCGACCCCCGCGTCCGCTCAGTAGAGTGGCGCGATTTGGTTCCCGTCAATCGTTTTGAGATATTCAAAGAACTCACTTTGGTTTTCCCTTGGTTAATCGGCTCGCTTATCCTCGCCCAAAAAGGGGTTCTCGACTACCTTCCCGCGATGGCGATGTCGTTTGTCTTCTTTTTGACCGGATTGCGAGTCTCGCACAACGCCCAACACTATGCGATGGGAATACCGCGCAAAGCGACGGAGTGGGTGCTATACACCCTTAGCGTGATGATGCTCTCCTCCATGCACGCCGTGCAGGTGACGCATCTTCACCACCATCAACACTGCCTCGACGACGACGATGTAGAGGCGGTTTGCGCGAAGATGAGCGGTTGGAAAGCCATACTCGTGGGGCCCTACTTCCCTTACCTAATTCATAAGACAGCGCTTCAAATCGGCAACCCTAAGCAACGCCGTTGGGTTATCGCCGAGATGATTTCGATTGTGTTGTGGATTGCCTTCGTACTCACATTCCTGCCCTACAAGTTCATGATTTACCATGTTATCGTAATGCTGACGGGACAGTGCTTCACGGGCTTCTTCGCGGTATGGACAGTACACCACGACTGCGAACCGAACCACTTTATCGCCCGAACTCTAAGGGGTCCCATTCGCCGCGTTCTTACGTTCCATATGTTCTATCACATCGAACACCACCTCTTTCCGCGAGTGCCAACCTGTCACCTTGACCGATTGGCGGAACGGTTAGACAAAGCCGCGCCGGAACTTCAAACAAAGCGGGTGTTTTAGGCGACATGACAGAACGGGCGCTGGTCGCAGGAGCGGCAGGGGCGTTAGGGCGCGAAGTCGTCCTCTCTATGAAAGAGCGCGGCTTCTACGTTCGAGCGTTGGGGCGCGATAGAGCGCGTCTGGAAGCGACGTGCAACGTTGCCGACGAACGAGTCGTGGCGGACGCGCTTCGACCTGAGACGTTGCGGGGCGTATGCGACGGCATGACGATGGTCTTCTCCTGCGTGGGGGCGAGCGTTATCCCCATGCCGCAGTACGGCTTCGCCACGTTTAGCAAGGTAGACTATCCCGCGAACCTCAACCTGATTCGGGAGGCGGAGCGAAGCGGTATCCAACGCTTTGGCTACGTCTCCACCTTCGCCACCCCAAACCTTAAACATCTCGATTTTGTGCGAGGGCATGAGTTGGTGGTGGAGGCGTTGAAGCGGAGTTCAATGGACTACCGCGTGATTCGCCCGACTGGGCTTTTTTCCGCTATGGAGAAGATCCTGCTGGTGGCTTCGCGGGGCATTGTGCCAGAGTTTCAGGGCGGACTAGCCAGAACGAACCCGATACACGACGCTGACCTCGCCGAGTTCTGTGTAGACGCGCTTATGGGCGACAAGCGTGAACTAGACGTTGGCGGACCGGAACCTCTTACGCGACGAGAAATCGCGGAGCAGGCTTACAGCGCTATCGGCAAAACTTTGAAAACGCGGCGCGTGCCTGTGTCCGTTTTAAGCGGGGCGGGTCTAGCGTTGCGTCCGCTATGCCCGCGAGTGGGGCATCTCTTCACCTTTATCGCGAAGATACTGGTGCAGGATGTCGTCGCGCCCTGCTACGGCGAACGCACTATCGGCAAGTTTTTTCAGGAGAGCGCGGGCAAGATGCGCTCGTAAAAGGTTCTCGCCCTCCTGTTTTCAAACTTTACCCCCTAAACTTAGACAAAGCCTTGACTAATACCCCCTTTCGCGAATACAATAGACACGCTGTCTGAGGAGGCGCGTTAAGTCTTGCGTACTGAACTTTTCGATTATAACCTACCCCCTGAACTTATCGCCCAAACCCCTGTTCCGCGAGGGCGGTCGCGCTTGCTGGTACTGCACCGCGCAGAGGGGCGCATTGAACACCGTAAGTTTGAGGATTTGACAGACTACCTTGTGGCGGGCGACACCCTCGTGATGAACAATACCCGGGTGACAGCGCGACGCTTGAAAGGCATTCGAGAGGGCGGGCAGAGCGCTGAGATACTGCTGACGCGCCCTGTGGGCGAACGCAGTTGGGAGGCGTTGGTAAAACCAGGCAAGTCGTTGAAGCCGGGACGCACAGTGCAAATTATCAGCCCAAACCCCGCCATACCCAACCCTGTCGCTACCGTTATCGGGACGACAGAAGAGGGAGGACGCACTCTTGAGTTTGCAGATACCGCCACCCGCGACGCGCTCGCAACGTGGGGCGAAACTCCCCTACCGCCCTACATTCACACGCCGCTAGAGCGAACTGAAGAAGAGCGATACCAGACCATCTACGCGAAGGCGGGGGGGTCTGTCGCCGCGCCGACGGCAGGGCTACACTTCACTACCGAGATGATACGCTCTGTTCGAGACATGGGCATTGCGACCGCTGAGGTGACTTTGGAGGTGGGCGTAGGCACTTTTCGCCCCGTGAAAACGGAGAGCGTAGAAGACCATGAGATGCACCATGAAGCCTTTCACCTCTCAGCGGAAGCCGCCGAGAGTATCAATCGAACGACGGGGCGCGTTTTCGCGGTAGGCACGACGAGCGTTCGCACTCTCGAAACGAGCGGCGCAAAAACGGCGGAGAACTCAGGGCGGCGCGTAACGCCAATGATGGGCGATACAAACCTCTTCATCACGCCGGGCTACCGTTTCCGAGTTGTAGACGCGATGCTCACGAACTTCCACCTACCCTGCTCCACCCTGCTCATGCTGATTTCCGCTTTCGCGAGCCGTGAACAGATAGTACACGCCTACGAAGTGGCGGTTCAAGAGCGGTACCGCTTTTTTAGTTTCGGCGACGCAATGCTAATTTTGTGAGGAGATTTCCGATATGCGACTGGATGAATGGCAAAAATTCATAGAGAGTCAGTTTTTGGATGACGTAGCAGTGGAGGAGGAGGCTCAACCAGAGTCGCCTCAACCAGAACCAGTAAAACCCGTAACGCCACCGCTGGCGACAGCCAAACTCGAAATACCGCGCCCTGAACCGCTAAAACCTATAACGCCTCCGCCAACTGTTGCGAAGCCAGAGATTCCGCGCCCTGAACCGCTAAAGCCTATAACGCCTCCGCCAACCGTTGCGAAACCAGAGATTCCGCGCCCTGAGCCGTTAAAGCCCATAACGCTTAAACCCAAAACCGCGAAGCCAGAAAGCGCCTCGCCGTTAGTAGCGCCAATGCTCTTTCCTACGCCTGTCGTAACCGCGGCGAATCGTCCTACAAACGCCACCCCTACTCCGCCGCCCGTCGCGAACTATCGAACGCCCTCCGGTACAGGCGAACCAACTCGGCTTCCAACACCCGTGAAGGAACAGAACCCCGCCCCCGCCCCTGCGC
>CAIJLM010000330.1 GCA_903821495.1 uncultured Chthonomonas sp.
ATACCGGCTTGGATGCGGAAGGACACGTATCGGAGGTATGCTGTTGGCGGAACCTACATTTCCAGAAGGCGCGTTCCGTACTGGTTACGGTTCTGCGGGACACACGGCACGGAGCCAAAGGAACCGAACGCGACCCCAGAGCGAGTTCACTCGCACAGTAACTCCTTTTGAGGCAGTCGCCTGAGAAGCGCCCAGAAATAGTAGACGAATGCGCGTTGAAATCCAAGAGTTACTTGGAAGCCCCCTTCGTGGGTTAGGTCGCATTCCAGAGCGTGAGTAGTTACTAATTTTCATGGATAGCTACTTGCTTCCTACGGCAAGGTTAAATGCGTCTACCCCGCCAACGATTGGTAGAGCTATCTGAGTGGCATCCAGTTCAACAGTGAGCTTCGTTCCGGCGCTGGGCCAAAGTGTGAAGTCCCTATCGCTTGAGAGTATCATGAGACCTATTCGCTTTCCTGCCGGGATAATCTGGTCATCTGGCTGAAGGTCGAACGTCATGTTTACAAACTTGCCGGGAATCAGCGGGTCGCCGTGTTCAAGCGAATGATAGTCGCCTCCTCGAACAAGCGACTTGGCATTCTGAGGATCAGCCCAGCCCCGCGTGATGAGATTAGCCGTTCCGATTGGTCCGTTAGCCCACGGCAATTGAACCAAGTACACCGACAGGTTTGCCGCCGCAGCGCTCGAAGCGAGGCGAATGGTCACTCGCGCTGTACCCGACATATGTAGCGGCGCTGTCAGTTCCGGAGTAGCATAGATGAGTCGGTTCGGGGAATCGGCGGCTTGAGCCAGAACCGGCGCGCTAAAAGCGACATCGTCGACAAACTCCTCTCGACCTTGCCCGACGGATTTCGTTGGCGCGAGTCCCCCCATAGTTGTTCCACCGCGAGAAAGAAAGAGAGTGACAGGCAGGGCTTCGGGGTTCGGATAATCCGCATACGCGGTAGGAGCTTGCGCTGGGAATCTCGGAGCGCCGGGCGCTCGCTCCCTCACTATGTAGGCTTTGGGGCCATTTTCGATGCCGTTTCGCTGCCCGTAGAGAAAGCGAGTGAACCACTTGTTCATAAGCTCGAAGGGAGGATCGCCTCCGTGCCCGCCCTGGTGGAAGTACTGTATTAAGGGTACACGCCCCTTAATCGCCTGACTTATCCGAACGCTGTGTTCCGGAACCACGTTCCAATCATTGAATCCGTGCGCCATGAGTACCGCGCATTTAATGTTCTTAGCATACCTGAGCAGGTCGCGTTCCGCCCAAAACGAATTGTAATCCCCAGTTCGACGATCTTGCCCCTTAGCGAACTCCCCATCACGATATAAGGAGTTCGCCGTTTCGCGTCCGGCAGGATCCCCGCTATTGATGAAGTCGTAGAGAGAGTCGATATCTTCGCCAAGCCATCCTCCAGGATGACGGACAAGACCGTTAGACCGATAGTAGTGGTAGTACGACGTGTTTGGGGCGACGGGGATAATTGCTTCAAGTCCCTTCACTCCGGTTGTCGCGGCGGCGACCGGGATAGTCCCGTTATAGGATGTACCGGTCATTCCGACTTTGCCAGTACACCAAGTAGCCTTAACTTCGATTTGCCCATCTATCGTTGTGAACCCCTTGGCTCTGCCATTGAGCCAGTCGATTACCGCTTTCGGAGCCAATCGCTCGGGCGCGCCGCCTACCGTTGGACAACCGTTAGATAGCCCTGTTCCCGGCGCTTCGGAATGGACTACGGCAAAGCCACGTGGAACCCACACCCCAACGAGAGAGTTCGAGACACTCTTTCGGTTCGCATTAAACGCAATCATCGGGTGGGAGGTTCGGGGCGGCGGGGCGGCGCCAAGTTCATGGCGCACGTCCCACAGGATTGATTGACCATTGGCAACGCCTGCAAAGTAGGGCGATGACTCATAGATAACCGGTACGCGCAACCCCTCTGTTCCTGTCTGCATCTGCCGAGTGACATCAACATGGACACGGTCTCGTTTCCCGTCATGGTCAGAATCAAATTCGACTTCCACCCATAGATGTTCTCGAATCCACTCGGTAGGGTTCGCGAATGCGGAGACTATCTGCGCCTGCCCTTCCACAAACACGGGGCTGGCAGGCTGAACCTGCTGTGCGGACATGGTGGCGGGGAACATCGCCAGAATGGCGACGACAAAGATTGTGGTCTTGCGGGATAAGAGGAGTGGTGGTTTCATGGCTGTACCTTCTGTATCAATGTAAGATGAGCTAGACTACGCCAGCGTCAAGACACTCTTTCGAGATAGCCCGACTACTTTCCTGTATTTGAACGCTCTTGGCTTCGAATCACATCGGTGATAGGCTTCATAGGGAAGTGGACAAACTCCCCATCAAGAGTCATACAAGCATTCGCTCCTTAACCTCCAAGTATCTCTGTATCAGCTCCGCCGAAAGCCTCTCCGCCGGGGTGTCTATCACAAAGACCCCGCGCCGTTTCAGCAGTTCAAGGGCTTGCGCTCTCTCCTCCAACACCTGAACCGCCGCCGCCACGCGAAACGCCTCTTCGGGAGTCGTGACAGGCTGTTGGGAGGCGCGAAGCAGATTTGTATCCAACAGGGAGACCGCTATCACAAAGTGTTGCGCTCGTAGGGCGCTTATCTCCTCAATCGCGTAACGAGAAGACTCGCTATCCCAAAGGTCGGTGAAGCAGATAACCAGCGAACGCTTGCGCCAGCGAGATTGAAGTTCCGTCCGCGCTATTCGGTAGTCGGTCTCCTGAAAGGTGGCGCGGATATTGTAGAGGCTTTTGTGGAGCAGTTCGAGCTGAGTATGCCCTCTGCGCGGCGGTACAAACAGAAGCGCCCTATCGGAAAACACAAGAGCGCCCACCCTGTCCTCGCTCTGTAGCGCCACATAAGCCAACAGCAACCCCGCGTTCAGGGCGTAGTCCAGCTTAGGAACGCCATCTATATCGGCGACAATCGTGCGCCCGACATCGAAGAGCAGAAAAAGGTTTTGCGAACGCTCTGTTTCGTACTGCCTTGAGATAAGTTTGCCGCGTCGCGCCGTCGCCTTCCAGTCAATACGCCGCATTTCGTCGTCCGGCTGATAGTCGCGTAGGCTCTCAAACTCGCGCCCTATCCCCTGAATTCGCATAGCGCGAACCCCAGCCATCTGTAGCCGCCCCCGGTGCGCGGTCAGTTCAAGCGTTGCATCTTTGAAGAGGTTGGGATAGACTCGAACGGCGAGAGGCGCGGAGACTGTCCACTGACGCGCCACTAGCCCGAACGCCCCATGCTGACGCACAGCGAGGTCGCCAAATGTAGCGTCTCCCCGCTCGTTCGGCGTGACGCGGTAGGTAAGCGTATGACGAGCGCTTGGCGCGATAGTGAAACGATACCCCTCTTCGAGGTGGTCTGTTAGCCACTGCGCGGGAGGCGCATCCTTTATATCAAGAGTGACAGGCGACGCGCCCTTGTTCTCCACACGAAGCAGTATTTCGCTCTCGGCTTGAAGCAGATACCGCTCCTCCGCCTCACGCTCAACGGTAAGGCTCTTGTGAGGGGCTATTCTGCGCCAATCGCGCCATGTGAAGGCGATTAAAACGCCATAGCAAGCGACGCAAACCTCTGCGAAACCCTGCCACAACCCCGCAAACAGAAGCGGGACTCCTGCAAGGGCGAGGAGCGTGAACCATCTGCGCGAGAATATCACTCGGCTTCTCCCTCTTCCCCCACAATGCGAAGCGTCTCCTCAGCGAGAGACACCACATCGCCGGGGCGTATCTTGCGCCCCCGCCTATCCTCCCCCTCCCCGTTTACCTTTACCGCCTGACTCTCTAAGTAGACTCGCGCCTCCCCGCCCCCGCCAACGATATTGGCGAACTTGAGAAGTTGACCGAGAGTGATATACTCTCCTTGAATAACGACGCTCCGCTCCGGCTTTGCGGGGGCGGAAACGTATCTTTTGACGACTCTGCGAGAAGTTCTTGGGTTTGATGGGCGATTCAAGAGGGTTTCCTATCTCAAATGGCGAATTGTGGACTATCCAGATTATAGGCGAACTAAGCCCAATCCGTCAAGGAGGGCGACAAACGCAAGGAGAGGAGATTCACTTGGAGACCATTGTACAGATTTCACTCGATTTAACGAGCATTGAGGAGGCGTTAAGCACCGCAGAGATTGCTATGCGGGCGGGCGTAGACTGGCTAGAGGCGGGAACGCCCCTCATTCTCGCAGAGGGACTGCACGGCGTTCGCGCTCTACGCGCAAAATTCCCGACAACTCCCATTGTCGCCGACCTCAAAACGATGGACGGAGGCTACCTTGAGGCGGAGATGATGGCGCAAGCGGGCGCGACTCACGTTGTCGTCATGGCGCGGGCGCACCCCGCAACAATTAAACAGGTGGTTCAGGCGGGTAAGGACTACGGTATTAAAGTGATGGGAGATAACCTCGGTTGCCCTAGTATGGTTGAGGGCGCAAAAATTTTGGAAGACCTCGGCTGTGACTACGTGATTCATCATATCGGCTACGATGAGCGGCGAGACCCCGAAGTTCAGGCGCGATACGGGGGCGGAATGCCCAGCCCGTTGGATGAACTGGCGGAGGTGGTGAAGGCGGTCTCTATCCCTGTGCAGGCGGTAGGCGGGTTGAGCATTGAGCAGGCTATCGCGTGTCCGAAATACGGCGCTCCGCTCGTCGTGCTTGGCGCTCCTCTTACGGTGGACGCAGACGCTTTCAAAACGGCTTCCGGCGACCTTGAGGGCGTTTTGCGGGAGATATGCAGGCGCATTCGAGAGAAGTAGACTCCTCGCCTTGCCGCATTCAACGATTTCAGCCTCTCCGAGACACGCTACCCCGCACTATCAGCGTCGGCTTAATAAGCAGTTGGAGAGGCTCGCCGCGCCTGACACTGGCTTGCGAGATAAGCCACTCTGCGGCGCGAACTCCAATCTCGCGCATGGGCTGTTGGATGGTGGTAAGAGACGGTTGGGAGTCTTGCGCTTTGGGAATGTCATCGAACCCGATGAGGGAGACATCCTCCGGCACGCGCAACCCCAACTCTCTCGCCGCCTCCATCGCCCCCAGCGCGATAAGGTCGTCTGCGGCGAAGATGGCGGTAGGGCGGTCTTCACGCTTCAGAAGTCTCTTCGCATAGCGGTAGCCCGTCTCTTTGTCGTAGTTGCACCAGTAAACAAAATTAGGGTCGTTCGGCAGGTTGTACTTTGCTAGCGTAGAGCAGTATCCGCTATAGCGAAGCAGGGCGGAGCGTTGCGCCTTCTCTCCAGCAAGGTGGGCGATGCGAGCGTGTCCCTGTTCCGCTAGATACTCCACCGCCATTCGCGCCCCCTCCTCGTTGTCTACATCAATCCACGAGATAGGCGTGTTGGGGTAGTCTGCGCCCACCACAATAGAGGGCAGGTGCGTGAGTAGGAGGTCGTTGGGCAGAGGGTTTGTGAGCGAGGGCGCAATAAGGCACAGCCCGTCAATGCTTCTATCTAGGAACTGCGCGAGGTATCGGCTCTCTTCGCCGGAGCGAAGCCGCGTGAAGAGCGCGATATTGTAACTGTTTTCGCTAGCGCTCTGCATCATGCCGTCAAGAATATCCGCCACATACGGGTTGCCGCTTAACGACCTCTCCTGTTCGGCGAAACTGACCCCAATGACGTGCGAGGCGCGACGCGCAAGGCTACGCGCATGACGGTTCGGGTGGTAGTCCAAATCGCGAACCACCTGCATCACACGCTGATAGGTCTCCTCGTTGTACTGCGCTTCTCGCCCATTTAGAACGTTGGACACAGTTCCTACCGAGACCGCCGCTACACGGGCGACATCTTTGATAGTAATAGGCATCTCAGTCGCTCCTCCTACACTCTACTGAAACGTTTCAGTTAGTTTATCACGCATTGTTGAGAGTGTCAACTTATCTACTCTCTTATGTAGAAGAAAACCGTAAAATCTACGCAAAGCAGCGCGAAACAGACCTCCTTGTATCTCCCGCTCGTCGCTGTGGAGAGAGGTTGGGAAGGGCGAAGAGAGGAGAAGATAGACTCAAGGAAGGAGTTTTCGCGCCGTTAGAGGAATAACCTGAACTACAGGAGTTCAAAACGTGAAGGAGGGGTTGATACTATGCAAAAACAGGTCATCGGGGTAGGTTTGGCAGGCTTCATGGCGTTGGGGCTGTGCATCGCTATCTCTTGCGCCGCCAAGCCAGAGGGTTCGGGCGGAGTACTCGCTCCAAACGCAAAAGTCGAAAAGGTGGATGGGGGCTTCAAGTTCATTGAGGGGCCCGTCTGGATGTCGCCGGGCTATCTTCTTTTTAGCGACATACCCGCCAACGCCATCATGCAGTGGAAGCCGGGCGCGAAGTCCAAAATCTGGCGACAGCCCTCCGGTCATGCAAACGGAAACACGCTCGACACTCAAGGCAGACTCATCTCCTGCGAACACGACAGGCGTGTGACGCGCCTCGAAAAGAGCGGTAAAACCACGGTTCTCGCCACCAAGTACGAAGGCTCCAAGTTGAACAGCCCCAACGATGTAGTCGTGAAGTCGAACGGCGAAACCTACTTCACCGACCCGCCCTACGGCATTCAGCCGGAACAGGCGGAACTCAGCTTTTCGGGAGTATACCGTATTGATAAGAGCGGCAAGCTCACTCTGCTCGTCAAAGACTTCTCGCGCCCGAACGGAATCGCCTTCTCTCCCGACGAAAAACTACTGTACATCAACGATACAGAGCGGATGCACATTCGCGTATTTGCGGTGAAGCCCGATGGAACCCTCGGCGAGGGCAGGGTGTTCGCGGAGTTGAAGGAGCCGGACAAGCAGGGCGCGCCCGACGGCATGAAAGTGGATGTCAAGGGGAATGTCTACTGCACGGGTCCCGGCGGAGTCTGGGTATTCGCGCCGAGCGGCAAACTACTCGCGAAAATCCATACGCCAGAAGTCCCCGCGAACTGCGCCTTCGGCGATACGGACTTTAAGACGCTCTACATGACCTCGCAGACAGGGCTATACCGTATCCGCCTCCAAAACGCGGGAATACGCCCGGGCGTAGATAAGCCGAGATAGATATGAGACGCACACCGTCCGTAAAACACTGGAAGAGAGGGCTATCTTTCGCGCTCCTCCCCTCTCTCCTTCTCTCCTGCACCTTCGAGAAGAAGAGCGACACCGACAAAATCACGCTAGAGGTCGCCTGTTTTGAGGGAGGCTACGGGCTGGACTGGCACAGAAGCGTCGCTCATCGCTATGAAGAGACGCACCCGAATATCCGTATCAACCTCTGGGGCGACCCCCGCGTAGACGACAAAATCAAGCCCCGCGTGCTACGTGGAAGCCCGCCCGACCTTGCAAGTTGTAGCCTCCCCGTCTGGAAACTCATCGTCGCAGGCAAACTCTACCCTCTCAACGAAGCCCTCGACTCTCCCGCCTACGGACAGCCTCTCAAGTGGCGCGACACGCTTACGAAGGGGGTTCTCTCCGACTACACCTATCAAGGGAGAGCCTACGTCATCCCCTCGAACCTCGGCGCTTGGGTCTGTTGGTACGACAAAAAACTGTTTCGGGAGCATGGCTGGAGCCCTCCGAAAACGTGGGCGGAGTTTATGGCGCTATGCGACGCAATGAAGAGCGCAAATGTCGCTCCGTTAGCGTTTCAGGGCAAGTACCCCACCTATGCCTACTACACGCTTATCGCCCTCTATCAGCGCCTTGTTCCTTTTGAGAAGTGGTACGCCATGCAGGACATTCAGGCGGGAGCTTTCCTCGACCCTGCGTTCATACGGGCGGCGGGGATGGTGCAGGAGATGGCGCAAAAGTACTTTCAGAAGGGCGCGATGGGGATGTCGCACACCGATTCGCAACGCGAATGGGTTCAGCGTCGCGCTGGCATGGTCTTCTGCGGGCTGTGGCTCAAAAACGAGATGAAGGACGCGCTACCACCTGATTTTGAGATGTCCTGCTTCCCTATTCCGACAGTAGACGGCGGGACGGGCGACCAGAAGGCTATCTATGCGGGGGGCGCGGAGAACTTCTTCGTCTTCTCGCAAGCGAAACACCCGAAAGAAGCCGCCGACTTCCTCAAGTTTATGTTGAGCAGGGAGAGCGCTCAGGCGTACACGGAGCGGCTCGACACCCTCTCGCCCGTCACCGATTCCTATAAGGGCGTGAAGGTCTCTAGCGCCTTGCAGGGGGCGATTGGAATTATGGAGGGGCGTTCGCGCATCTTCTCAGAGCGGCTGGGTCTCTATCCCGAACTGGGCAGAACGGAGATGTCGGACGCGCTCGGCGCTCTGCTTCGTGGCGAGATAGACCCGACGCAGTTCGCGAATCGCCTTGAGAAGACGGCGGACAAGATACGCAAAAACCCCGACATCTACAAACCGCCCGCTAAGGGCGTGCCGGAGTAGAGACTTTTTGAAGGAAAGCCGCAACGATATGCCAACACAGTCAGATTCCTTGAAAGCCGTTGGAGAAGCCTTACTGAGAAACTTCCCCAATGCGGACATTGCCAAACTTCTACAGTGGTTTAGTAGGTAAAATGGGATTTCGTCAAACTAATTTTGATTACTTTCCCGATTATTCGGTATATCGCTACAAAGGAACGGATGTCTACATTTGTGTATACGATAAGCAACAGTTACGCGAATTTACTCCGGCTTGGCTACGCTATAAGCCCGATAGATGGGCAGAATTAGTAGAAACAATTGACCAGATTGAGGAACGCTTTCTTAACGTCCGCCCTTTCGGCATATCCCTACACATTCTGTCCAGCGTGGTACAGGTGCCAGATAATTTAGCCAGGTTATGCCAATTACTAGAGATTAAGCGGAACAATATATTTGTCGGTACACACTATCCCGCAAATTACAACGAGGCACTATCTCCTAAAAAATACAAATGCCTCGCTCACACATTTCAAGGTAAATTGAGTGGATTTTTTCCAGAATTTGCTTATTTTTCTTTACAACTCTATCCCATGGGGAACGACCCCGAAGAGAAGATGGCGTTGCAACTTTTACACGAAATAGCAGATAGTCCAGAAGGTCATCATCTAATGGGGCTGTACCATCATAAGCATAAACGCTTAGTAGAAGCGCAAGAGAACTATCGGTCTGCCTTAAAAAGAGACCCCGCACACTTAGGCGCGACATATCAATTAGCGCGCATCCTGCATTGGGACTCGACAGAAGAGGCGATTTCGCTCTATGAAAGAACGCTTCTGCTAAGACCTGACCATATCAATGGATACTTAGAACTGGCCCATGCTCACGCCTGGCAAGGAAATCATACGAAAGCGAAGCAGACAGTAGAATTTGGACGCAACATCATCGCGGAACACTGGGAAAGACAGTACATGGGAGCCTATCTATGGCTTGGCGATAAGCGTCAGTGCATCAAGAAGTTAGGGCGTTCACGCCTATCATCTACAGGAAGAGTCACTCAAGATTTGATACTGAGGTATTCAACAGACGGGCAGATAGTATAATCTTTACAGAGCGTCAACTTGCGAACGGGTTCCTATCAGCGCAAGTCGCTAAAACGCCTGTTGGGTTCCCTCAAGCAGTATTAGAAATCAACGAACACTGCTCTCGCCATCGGCGTAAGTAGTTACACACAAAGAGCAACGCTCCAACCAAACGGAAATCGGTCTCTATCCTGAGTTGGGCAGAACGGAGATGCCGGGCACGCTCGGCGCTCTGCTTCGTGGCGAGATAGACCCGACGCAGTTCGCGAATCGCCTAGAGAAGACGGCGGACAAGATACGCAAAAACCCCGACATCTACAAGCCGTCCGCCAAAGGCGTACCGGAGTAGTCTCTCCTGCTCTGCCAACTAAGGTACAATGATAACAACAAGACGGTTTCGAGAGGAGGACTACAGAAATGGCGATAATCACGGAAATTAACACGCACTTTACGGAAGCCGTTGTCGGCGACGACGGTTCCCTGCGCCTCCTGCAAAATAGCGCTACCGGCTTCAAGGCGGGGGATAGAGTTCTGCTTGCTATCCTCCCTTTCCATAAGCCAAACACAAATAACGCTACTCCGCTCAAGGGAACCGTGCTTCGCTACGATTCTCCCTTTGAACCTGCGACAGATTCGGAGAATTGGGAGGCGTTGCGCGGATGCAGATTATATGCAACTGCCGGGCGTTTTCCACCAAGCCCCCGCAGACCAAATGATTGTGGCGACCTCAAGAGTGTACAACATCCCGCTTTTGACGATGGATACCAAAATTACCGCGTATCCCCATGTACAACTTGCGATATAACGACTAACGAAAAGGAGCGACTACCATGCAAAGAAATACCCCCCTTGACTACCTTTGGCTAGCTGGTGAACTTACAGGAACCGCTGATATTATCATTGAAATCGATAATGTAGATAAGGAGCATTCCATATTTAACCTTTTAGACGACATGGGGCTATCTGTCATCAAAGAAGGCATCATCCAAATAGTCAGAGGCGAGAAAACCTTTAAAGGGCATGAGTCCAAAGGCTGGTTAGATGGGCTTGATATTTACGACTTCCTGTTGGCGGAAACTTCTAAAATGTCTGCCGAAAAGTTAAATCCGCCTTATGACACTACAAAACTTATCTATTCGCTCAGGGAGGGCATCTGGTCTCGACTGCCACAAAGCGTTCGTGAAAACTTTGAAAGTGCAGATAAACAGATACGCGAGGAGCGATTCAATACGGCGGCGACAGAGTTGTGTGTAGGTTTGGAAGCAGGGATGAGACACCTTCACAAAAAATGGTGCCCAAAACTCGACAAACAAATTACACTACAGGAGATAGAGAGTGCCCTTTACGCAAGGGCAGAAATACTCAAAGATTGCGACCGAAAACCATATTACACGATACAGGAATTGGTGCCTTTAGCAAAAAACATTCGTACTAATGAATGGAATCCGCTTAAACATGAAGGCAAAGAGTATGATCTGATTGAAGTTGTTTCGCTCTGGCATATAGCTACACGCGCCATTACCCGAATAGCCCGCATACTTGAACATATTGAACCCCTTCCCAAACAGAGTAGCGACCTATGAAGGAAAACAAGAACGATATGCCCACGCAATCTGATTCCCTGAAAGCCATTGAGGAGTTAGACACGGAGTGCGCCCGCCTTTTTAGCGATAAAATGAGGGTGGAGCCGCTCCTATCGCGCCAACTTGTCAGTTTTCAGGCGAACAAAGCCAAAGCGAACTATCGCTGGTACAAGTTCAAGGAGGCGTTTTCCGTCGGGTTGGTAGAGTATCTGCTCTGTTCTCAGGGAGGCGTAAAGGGGCGCATTCTCGACCCGTTCGCAGGAAGCGGCACGACTCTCTTCGCGGCGAGCGGGCAAGGGATGGAGGCGGAGGGGATTGAACTTCTGCCTATAGGTCATCAGATTATTCAAGCGCGTATGACGGTAGAGCGGGAGTTCTCTGAATCTGATTTCGCACGCCTCAAACACTGGTCTACCCGCCGCCCTTGGAATCAATCGGAGACTCGCGTCTCCCTAAACGAAATTCGGATTACAGAGGGGGCGTATCCCCCTGAAACGCACATCGCCATTGAGCGCTATATGGCGGGGATTCCCTCTGAGAGCGCGAAAGTGCGACAAATCTTGCTTTTCGCCCTTCTTTGTGTGCTGGAATCGGTCAGTTACACGCGCCAAGACGGTCAGTTCTTGCGGTGGGATATGCGTTCTGGGCGCAAGCAAGGAAAGAGACCCTTCAACAAAGGAAACATTCCCTCCTTTGAC
>CAIJLM010000331.1 GCA_903821495.1 uncultured Chthonomonas sp.
AGTTATTATGGAACCCATCTTAGAACAACACCTAAACTATACGCGGCGCGAACTCTTGGGGAGGTTTGGCGCGGGAGTCGGAGCCGCCGCCCTTTCCAGCCTTCTCGCCGACGAAGCAGGGGCGCAGGGGCTTCAAAATACCGCCTTCGGCAACCCCGCCCTCAAAGTTCTCCACTTCGCCCCCAAAGCCAAGCGCGTCATCTTTTTGTCTCAGTCCGGCGCGCCTTCTCAGGTAGACCTCTACGACCACAAGCCCCTTTTAGAGAAGTATAAGGGGCAGGAGTTGCCAGAGTCGGTGCATAACGGGCAACGCCTCACCACCATGACGGCGGGACAGAAGTTGATGATTCAGCCGAGCCACTTCCAGTTCAAACAACACGGGCAGTCGGGCGCATGGTTGAGCAGTCTTCTTCCACATATCTCCACTGTCGCCGACGAAATCTGCTTCATAAAATCCATGCACACCGAAGCGATTAACCACGCCCCCGGAATGTGCCTCTTCCTGACGGGAGGGCAACAGCCCGGTCGCCCTAGCGCGGGCGCGTGGCTCTCCTACGGGCTAGGCGCTCTCAACAAGGATTTGCCCTCCTTCGTGGTCATGCTCTCGCGGGATAGGCATGGAACCTGCGGGCAACTGCTCTTCGACTACTACTGGGGAAGCGGCTTCCTGCCCTCGAAGTATCAGGGAGTCAAGTTTCGAGCGGCGGGCGACCCCGTCCTCTATCTCACAAACCCGCACGGCGTATCCGCCGAAGCGCGGCGCGACCTCCTGAACGACTTGGGAAAGCTGAATACCCTCCACCATCAGGAGACGCAAGACCCCGAAATCTCCACGCGCATTACGCAGTACGAAATGGCGTACCGTATGCAGACCAGCGTACCAGACCTCATGGACTTGTCCAAAGAGTCGCCGCAGACCCTTGAGAGTTACGGGAAGTTTGTGAACACGCCGGGAAGTTATGCGCGAAACTGTCTGCTCGCCCGAAGGCTTGCGGAGCGTGGAGTGCGTTTTATCCAACTCTTCCACGTAGGCTGGGACACGCACGGCAACCTGATTCGTGAAATCTCCATGCAGTCCGAAGACACCGACCAACCCACCGCCGCGCTTATCAAAGACCTAAAACAGCGGGGTATGCTAGACGATACGCTTGTGGTGTGGGCGGGAGAGTTCGGGCGCACCGTCTATAGTCAGGGCAAACTGGACGACCCCAAAGCGGGGCGCGACCATCATGGCAGATGCTTCACGGTATGGATGGCGGGGGCGGGCGTTAAGGCGGGGACGACCTACGGCGAGACCGATGACTACTCATATAACATCGCGAAAGACCCCGTTCACGTTCACGATTTTCAAGCGACCCTCCTGCGAATGATGGGGATTGACCACAAGCGACTCACGTATCGGTTTCAGGGGCGCGATTTCCGCCTGACCGACGTGGAGGGCGAGGTCATCACGCCTGTTCTCGCTTAGAGCCGTAGGAGCGAATATGCACTCTCGAAACAGATTGACCCTCAGTGGCGGCATACGCTATGTGATACTCGTCGCCTACCTTGTGGTGGTCGTCTTCCCGCTGATATGGGTCTTCTACACCAGCGCTAAAAACACACAGCAAATCTACAATCAGCCCTTCGCGCTACCCGAAATCATCACTCATCCTAGCGCGAAGAGCCTCGAAATTCTTCAGACGAACTACCACAGAGCGTGGTCGGATAACCATTTCGGACTCTACTTCCTGAACAGTATCAAAGTTGTGAGTATTAGCCTCTTTGGGATACTGCTACTGGGAAGCATGGCGGCTTATGTATTAGCCCGCTTCGAGTTTCGAGGACGTAACTTCATCTACTATCTGTTTCTGAGCGGGCTTCTTATCCCCATGCAGTTGATTCTGATTCCGCTCTTCTTCCAGTACTCTAGCATGAGCGAATTCCTGACCCGCGCTTTCGCTCCTCTCGCCCGCCTGCTCGGAAAGGGAGAGTTAACGGTCTCTCTGCACGATTCGCACGAGGGCTTAATCCTTATCTACATCGCCGCGAGTCTGCCCTTTACCGTCTTCACTCTCACCGCGTTCCTCCGCACCCTACCCAGCGAGATGCGCGAAGCCGCTCAGATAGATGGCGCGAGCGAGTACAAAATCTTCTTCAGTGTGATGATGCCTCTCGCAAAGCCCGGTCTCGTGACCGTCGCCATCTTCAATTTTCTCGGTTTGTGGAACGAGTATCTCTTCGGACTCGTCTTTCTTAATAGCAATAGCCTCAAAACGCTTCCTTTAGGGCTTGCCAGTATCGGAATGCAGGCGCAGTACAAGAGCGACTACGGTCTTCTCTTCGCGGGGCTAGTGATTGTTATGATACCGACCCTCGCTGTCTACTCCTTCCTGCAAGAGAAACTCACACGCGGTATCACTGTCGGAGCCATCAAGGGCTAGGCGGTTCAAAGGAGAGTAACCCATGCCATTTTATGAGTATCGCCCCCTTTCCGGCGAGTGCGGACTCTGCGACGGAACGATGCGAACGCGGCAGAACATCAACGCCGAACCCCACAAAATATGCCCCTACTGCCGTCAGGATGTGGAGCGCATTATCAGCCTTCCCCAACGCCACATTATGAGCCGAAACGACATTCTGAAGGACAGCAAGGTCGCTAACGCCGGTTTCGCGAAGTACGTTAGGTCAGGGGATGGACAGTACGAGTTAGCGGCGGGACCGGACGACGCGCCAAAGACGTTTACAAAGGGCGTGGATGTGGGAGAGACCCCCTCGGAGTAGATTGAGGCGTTTTGATACCTGAATCGCGCCCTCTCACGCGCTATATTGAGCGTTGAGAGGCTATACGCTGATATTCGCGAGTAGTTGCATGGTGGCGATACCTTCCAGAACGTCCTTCTCAACGGGGTAGCACCACCACGTTGAGAGGAGCGCCTGCACAACCGCCCATGCGCGTATTCGTTCGCGCTCTATGCTCAACTCTTCGGAGAGTTGGTAGACCCGGCGGGTTAGAAGCTGTTGCGGGTTGGAGAGAGCGTGTTGGTCTTGCCACAGATTGCGTAGTAGAGAGCCTACCTCGTAGGCGGGTTCGCCGAGAATCCCTTTGGGGTCTATCGCGAGCCAAGTATCCCGCCCTGCGAGAATATTGTCGTGGTGCAAATCGCCATGCAGTAGAACGTAGGGAGCGGAGGAGGCGAAGAGTTCAACCTCCAATCTCTCCGCCTCCTCCACAAGCGCCACAGGAAAGGGGCCCGTTCCACCGTTGAACTCCTTCCTCAGCCCCTCTAAGTCCTTGTGCCAATCCTCTACTTTTGGGAATAGATTCGGGGCGGGAGGCTCTCGCCACAGTCCGCGCATCACCCCCGCCAAAATGGAGGTCGCCTTTTCGTCATCCTTATCGTTGGCGAGAGTAGTCAGCGTCGTGCCGGGCGAGAGGCGCTCCAACAGAAAAACTCCCCGCTCCGTATCGGCTTGAAGGAGGCGCACACTCCCCCGCCCATCGTAGACGCGAAGCGCCTCTATCTCGGTATACAGTTCGGGGTGGAGAACGCCAACCTTCAAGACCGCCTCCGTTCCATCAGCGCGTATTACGGGCGCGACGTAGTTGAACGTGAGGTTGGGGACGGGAGGAAGTATCTCTAACGACCAGCGCTCCGCCGTCTCCTCAAGGATTGCCGGCAGTCGCTCTAGCCACTCCGCGCCCTGTTCTTCAAAGCAGTTACGGATATTATTGACAAATTTTTCCGGCAAAGACATGGGGTTCAAGTTCAAAAAAGGCTCCTTTTTACTCTCCATGCGCCAAAATAGGCTGAGGTTGCCAGTGTCCCCATAACGCCCCATGCCCCTCTTTCACGGAGGTGATGGCGCGTGGCTTTCCGCCCCCCGTCGGCATAACGTAGAGTTGGCGAACGCCGCTACGATTAGAGCCTAGTAAGAGTTTCCCGCCCTCTGGCGCAGGAGTAGGGTGGTAGTGAAGGGTAGAGCCTACGCTGTGCGTTATCTGTTCAGACTTCCCATCGAGCGTCGCACGCATAAGTTCGACGCTATCGCCGCTCTTCGCCGTATAGAATATCGCGTCGCCATCGGCTGACCATACGGGCGTATCGCTACTCCCGCCATGAAAATCGAAGACATCAAGGAACTCCACTACGCCCCGGTAGCCCTTGCGGTCTCCCGCCCGACGCAGTTCTGAACCGTCGCGCCGTACCGTATAGGGGTGGCAGTCGTAGTGTTCGCCGGAAAGAAAAAGAAGCCTCTCGCCGTCAGGCGACCACTGCGGAACGAAGTTAAAGGGCGCTCCTGTCTGAATGTGCGTAGCCTTTGAACCGTCTGCATCGGCTATCCATATCTGATAGTTCTTGTGGTAGGCGATACGCTTGCCATCTCGCGTCGCGTTGAACCCGTAAGCGAACTCACGCGACCCCTCCGTCAAGTCCTTTTTGTTTCGCCCGTCGCTATCCATACTAAAGGGGTGCGAATCGCCTTGAATGAGGGCTTGAAAGCCGAGTGTGTTTCGTTTTTGGGGCCAGTAGAACAGCCCTGTGTTGTAGGAACTTACGCGGTCTACCGCGGTGACATTGAAGGACTTCCCTGTTTGCAAATCGAGCAGGTGCATATCGTAGAGCCAGCCCTCATTAAAGCGAAAAGTCTTATGCGCCTCCTCCCACGCCCCGTTCTCCTTACTCTCCCAACCGCGCCCGATAATGGCGGCGCGTCCATCAGGCGACCAGCCCGCGAACTGAGTCCACGAATTAGGCTCCTCTGTCAGCGCCTCCGCGAGAACACGCCTACCCGTTCCGTCCTCTCTCACAATACAAGCCCGCATCGTCGTGATGTTGGCATGGCGACCTCCCGGAAGGTTCGTGCGGAACTCCGTATAGCCTATTAGACGCTTGGCGCGTCTAGGTTTCGCTTGCAGTTCGGTAGTCGCCAAAGCCATCACTCCCGCCGCCGCGCCCTGTATGAGGGTTCTGCGTGTAGTTTCAGTACGTTCCATTAGTCCGCTCCTTCCACATTCAGCCTCGGAATACTCCGTCCCCCGTCCATCACAATAGTCTGCCCCGTCACGCTAGCTAAGGCGGGAGTGCAGAGTAGGCAGGTCATCTCGGCGATTTCGGCGCGAGTCACGAGGCGGCGCTTTTGCAAGCACATTGACAAGCGCCTCAAAATAGGATAAGATAGTCCGTAGGAGGTGAAATACAATCGTTTTATGGTGTATAGAGAGCCGCTACCTGCTGACTGCCCCCCTGACAATGCGGAAGAGGCGCAGGTCGAAATGACGGTATTCAGATTGATTCGGGCGCAAGAGCCGCACGACGATGACTTTCACTCCTATCGTCTCCAAAACCCTTCAAGAAGTTATCCTGTGGGCGAATGTATCGCAAGCGGACTGTCCGTCTATACAGAGAGGACGGATGTCGAAAAGGCGCTACTACTGCCGAAATTCAAAAATCGCTCCGTTTGCGCTATAACGCTCACGCCCGAAGCGGGAAAGATACTCCAAACAGGGCGACCTTCGCACCATACATGGTGGCTCTATAAGGATTTTAATATCCTAGAGAACTCGAAACCGCTGATATGAGAACTATAACACACCACACAACGCTCTTTTACTACGACAGCCCACAGGTGTTTGAAGCGCGAGACGCGCTAGGCGGTCACTATATCGCTACGTCTTGTTGCGATGAAAATGAGGTTGAGCGTTTCGTAGTCGCCAAAGTCGAACCTGATAGGTTGCGGTTGTTTCGCACAGGGCGCATAGACCTACTTTCGCTTCTTCTTGAACGCTTAGGCGCGATGTGGTATCTTACGGCGGCAGGGGCGGAGATTGGTAGTAGTATACCCCTGGAAGCCCAGTCTACGCCTTTAGAAGAGAGCGCGTTTCTACCTGACCCCGGATTTGTCCTCAGTTACCTCCCGCCAATCGCGCAAACGCTTCTTGAGACGGGCGTAAGGCAGGCTTCCTAACAAAGTCTGATGTTCACATCGAGCAGGCCAGGGTAATCATTCAGTTGGAGTAGCCGTTTTCAGCGTCGCACGGTACTCTACTAACATAGTGTGAAACTCTTCGCGCAACTGTGCAATAGAGATTGGCACGGGCGAGAGCGTTTGGCAGATTTCTTGAATATCCCATTTCAACAACAAGTTTTGGCGGGTATACAGGATTGCAATACTGTCTATTTGGTTCTTATCATAGAAGTCTAGAAGGACGTACCCTAGTAACTGGTGTATCCAATCTTTTTTTAGTTCAGGGTTTATCGTTGTTTTTAAATCGATAAGGCAACCGTCAAGAATCATGTCGGCATCGGCGCCCCCCACGTAGCAGCCATCTGTGAATCCCGGATTGAGAACCACTCTTTTGGCTTCAAAAAGGTAATTGAACTTGTCGTAAAACGCCCAAGAGAGGTTACATAGGTCTTGCACCCACGCCTCTTCAATAACATCGAGGAGGGCTTCAACGGTATCCTCTTTAGCAGTTAAAAGAGGGGATGTAGCATACAGTCCTGCCCGGGCCACTTCTTCATACAAAGCCAACACAACACAGTAACGACACAAATCAACCTCTGTTTTGTGGTCTAGGCGGCGGTGTATAGTAGAGGCGATTGAAAGTGTCTCCTGTAGCATAGCGAAGAACTGCTGGCTTGTAGCGTCAGAAATACTCCCTTGAGCTAATTCGTAGTTACTTCGAGCGTAAGTAAATACGTTTGACATCGGTTCAATAAGCTTAGATGGTGGTAGAATATATTC
>CAIJLM010000332.1 GCA_903821495.1 uncultured Chthonomonas sp.
AGCGACAAACTTACACGATTCAACGGAATCGCCTTCGCTAGCCCATGTTACGCTCCATCGCGCCTTGTCCCCTATCTCGTACACTCCATCAAGATGGTCAGAGGCGACACTAAGCCTCTGCGCTCGCACTCCTCCCGCGCAACTCAGCGCGAGAACAGCGCCCAACAACGCTACTAACCGAACCGGCTTCAAGATAACCATAACGCTTCCTCTCCCTGTTTCGTTTTTCTGCAATGGAATTATACCTGCAAAATTCACTACCCGACACTTTTATTTCTGCCTATCTTTGTCGGGGTGTCAATCCCGTCTAAATCGTGAAAAGCCTTCACTTTTGAGAATATGGCTTCGCAATTTGGGACTGAAACGCCAAAAACGATTCTTGACAGAGTAGATTGTAGAGCCTAAAGTCACATTAGCTTTAGTATGAACCCTGTTGAGCAGTAGTCAAATGTGCGCCGACATAAAAAGTGTCGGGTAGTGAAGTTAGCATTAAGTTCTATCCCATCTATCCCTTGACGAGTAGGGCTTTCCAGACCTATCAGTACCTGCTTACAGCCGGATTCGCGCATAAGCCCCAGCAACTCGGCATCCTGCGCCACCGAAACGTCTGTCTCTGTAAACCAGCGTATCTCCTCTTTGCGTAGTTCCCGCAGTAGCTCTTTATAGTGGGCGCGTTGAACAAAACTGTTGTCATCCGCGAACTCGACAAAAGGGCGACTCCAGACCTGTTTGATGGCTCTAATCTCTGCAATGACGTTCGGGACAGGCTTGAGTTTGTAGCGCGGCGTGAGCAGAATAGAACTCGCGCAGAAGTTGCACTTATGCGGGCAACCCCTACTTGTCTGAACGGTCAAGCGGTTGTACTTATCGGGGTCTAGCAACTCATAGCGCGGAATAGGCGCGTCCGCAAGGTTGTAACTCCCATACGGCTCCCGCATATAGCGGGGCTTGAGTTGACCCCGCTCCCAGTCTTCTATAAGGCTTGACCAGAGCGGCTCCGCCTCCCCTATCACCACCGAATCGCAGTGTTCCAACGCCTCGCCGGGCAGAACGGAGACGTGTAACCCGCCCATCACAACGGGTATGCCAAGAGAGCGGTAGGCATCCGCGACCTGATAGGCATCGTATACCTGCGCCGTGAAGGTGCTTATGGCGACGAGGTCAAAGTCGCGGGGTAGCTCAGGCTTGGCGCGAATATCCTCGATTTCAAGGTACTGCGCCTCATGGCGCGACGGTGTGAGCGCGGCGAGCGTGAGAAGCGAAAGGCTGGGAAGAGAGGCTATCACCTTCCTACGCTCTACAAATCCGGGGAAGGTCAGACCGATTTCGTTTAAGGCTTCATTGTGAGCGCGAACGCCGCTCATAGCGATAAAACCGATTTTCATAGTAGGCGCATTACCCTCCAGAGTGTAGAGACCCCCGCAACGAGCAGACTCCCTACCGGAACTGTGAACACGAGGTACGGACGCATTTTGGCGCGGTGCGCCATTATCAGGCAACAGAGGGGCATAGTCGCCGCGCCAACTCGAAAACCCCACGCCGGAATCGTCCAGTCATCGCCTACTCGCCCTATCGCGAAGACAGTAAAGAAGAAGAGGAAGTTGATGATAGCGAGACCGAAGAAGGAGATATGCCCTAAACGATAGAGGCGACGCGGGAAACTGCCATAGCCGCCGAGCCAGTTCTCGTCCTTAAAACGAAGCCCCATTAAGCCGCCAGAAGCGAAGCCTAGTACAATCCAGAGCCACGCGAGAACGAGGTTCGGAAGGACAGGGCGCAAAAGTTCCGTACTGTTATTTAGAAAAGACACAGGTGACTCCTCTATGCGAATGCGGAGTGTGTGGAGCAAAAAATCAAAGTCGAATCGGGCAGAAAAGTAGTCTCTTTAAGAGTACCTGATTACGCTGACAAGAGATATATCAAGATAGGAGTTGTTAGGAGCCCCCTCTTTTGGGAATTAACCGCGAAACACGTGAAAAGCGATGCGAAATAGACTCTCACCCGTAACAGGCGCTCTTCCCTCAAAAACAGATATTGCTTTTACTTTCTTTTACTTGTGAAACCGCGCCCAAAAAGATAGCAAACGAACAACATTAGAATCCCCATTCCTGAGAACAGGCTTGTTTTGATTCCAAACCCTCCTTTTTTTTGCAATAAGCAGGAATTTTCCCTCGCATGGATAATCAAAAGTGAGATAGTAAACCTTGATGTGAATCCTTTTTTATGTTTTAGAGAGACGTGAAGTCTCGCAACCCTATTTGCGATGAGGCGAAACCGATGAGCGATACCTCCTTTTCAGATGCGCTGGATACATTGAAAGAGCATCTGGTTGGTTATGACGAAGGCGTAGAGCAGTTCAAACTTGCGCTCCTTACGGGGCAACATATGCTTCTGGTGGGCAAACCCGGACGCGGCAAGTCTTATCCTGCCCGCCTCTTTACAGGTTGCGTCCAACACGCTCGCCTCTTCCGAACTCAGATAACCGCCTATACTATGCCAGACCACCTTGTAGGAGCTCCTATCCCTCATACCTACCTCGAAGAGGGCAGGCAGGTGTACAATACCGAGCATGGCATCTTAAACTGCGACCTTGCGCTGTTGGAAGAGTTTTCCGATGGGCCCGTCGCCCTTGCGCGAAGCCTCAACACCGTGCTATACGAGCGAACTTTCGAGGTGAAAGACCAAGAGCCTGTTCCCGCCGAACTCCATACCGCCATCCTCACCGCCAACAAAGCCCCGCACGGCGAAGAGTGGAAAGCTGTGTGGAGCCGTATCGCGTTTCGCTTCACGCCCCCCGAAGTCACCTCCTCATGGGGGCGCTTTCAGACAGGGCAGGTCTACCTCCATACACACGGACACGCCCCCAATTTACCCCTTGTAGACATGGATCAGGTGAAGGAACTCTCCGAACAGTGCGCCCATAAAGAGGTTCCGCCGGGGGTTCTTCTTGCGGAGAGTTGGATTTCGGGAGAGTTTCATCGCCGTTGTCAGGAGGACGTTCACTTGGGGCGTTCTGGGCTGTTCTCCTCCGACCTGCGTCGGGAGAACCTGTTTTTGGATGTAATTCGCGCTGGCGCGACTCTGGAAGGTCGCCCCCGCGCCGACTACCATCATATTCGACAGTACCTGCCTTTCGCGCTTCCCTACGGCGACGACTCCGATGGCATCGCGGCTCACGCCATTCTGGATGAGGTTCTAGAGAAGATTTTGCCCCGTAATATCAAGCGGGAGGAGTTGACTATCTACGACGCGCTCGGCGACCTCGCACAGCAGGTTTTAGACTATCAGCGTCACCGCTCTCACCGTACAGGCGAGTTCCGCTTGCGATTGCCGGGTATGCCCACCATCTTCTCGGCGCGGCGCGAACTGCTGGGACACCTCGGCAAAGTGCGCGGCATCGCCGGGGCGGACTGTTTGGTAGAAGTGCTTAGGCAGGCGGTTTCGCGCTTAGGAGAGGACTAGCGAAATAGGAACACTCGCCCCCACAAAATTCTCCCAGCGCCTCTCCATTTTTAGGGTATAATATCTCGGTTTTGCCTTTTCAACCCGTTAAGACTGAACCGAGACGCGATAGCGCGTCTCAACACGCACCGATTTCGCGTGTAGGCGTGGGTGGGGGAGCCTTCCCTCAAGCGCCGGCAGTAAGCGAATCGGGAGGTGTGGTCTCCGCCTTCAGGCAGAGACACGAATAACCCTAAGGAGCATAACACAGTGGCATCGTTATCCATGAAAGAACTCCTCGAAGCGGGAGTTCACTTCGGTCACCAGACCCGCCGTTGGAACCCTAAGATGAAACGCTACATCTACGGAGCGCGAAACGGCATCTACATTATCGACCTGCATCAGACCCTAAAACTGTTTGATGAGGCGCAAAAATTTGTGCAAGAGATAGCCGCGGCGAATGGCAAGGTTCTCTTTGTAGGAACCAAGAAGCAGGCGCAAGACGCTATCGCGGAAGCCGCCAAGAGTTGCCGACAGTACTACATCAATCAGCGTTGGCTCGGCGGTATGCTCACCAACTTCCGCACCATTCGAGACCGTATCAAACGACTAGAAGAGCTGAACGAGATGGAAGCGAAGGGGATTATGGCGCGTCTCACCAAGAAAGAGGCGTCCCTCCTGCTCGAAGAGCGCGATAGACTAGAGCGCAACCTCGGCGGCATTAAGACCATGCCCTCCCTGCCGGACTGTATCGTTATCATAGACCTCAAGAAAGAGCACCTCGCGATTGCAGAGGCGCGTCGCCTTGAGATTCCGATAGTCGCGCTCGTGGATACCAACTGCGACCCCGACGTTGTAGACTATGTGATACCGGGCAATGACGACGCTATTCGCGCCATTAAGCTTATCGCGGGTAAAATCGCCGACGCTATCATCGAAATCAAGCAACCCGCTTGGGACGCTGAGAACCCGCCGGAAATCGTTATTGACGAGTTCGTCGCCGATGGCGAAGACAAGCCGAACGTGGACATCGTTTTTGAAGAGGTGGTTGTTGTTGAGTCCGCGCCTGTTGTTATTGCGCCTGTCGCCGCGCCCGAACCGGCTCCTGCGCCCGAACCCGTGCAAGCGGATGGCGACTATGTGCATCAGCCCGGCGTTGCGGACGAATACTCCAATTTGACGGTAGAGGCGGTAGCGGCAGAGTAGTCTGAGCGAACCACAAAACCTCTTCGTGACGGATATCTTTAACAGGAGACGCATTCTTCTCGCGGGCGCATCAGTAGCCCCCCGCGAGAGGAGTGCGTTTCCACTGTGTACTATTCAAGAAAGGCTTAGAGAAAATGGCAGAGATTACTGCGGCTAAAGTAAAAGAGCTACGCGACCGCACGGGCGCGGGCATGATGGACTGCAAAGACGCGCTAAAGGCGGTAGACGGCGATTTTGACGAAGCGATTGTCTACCTACGCAAGAAGATGGGTAACAAGCTAGAGAACCGCGAAGGACGCACCACCGCTGAAGGCGTAGTTGCGACCCACCTCTCCGGCTCCATCGCCGCTATCATTGAGTTGAACTCGGAAACCGACTTCGTAGCGCGAAGCGACGACTTCAAAGCCCTCGCGCAAGAGATAGCCCAGCAGGTCGCCGCGAATGGCGGCGAGAGCGCGGAAGCCATCCTAGAGCAGGACTCCGTAGCCACTCCCGGCGCGACCCTACGTGTGCGTCTTGAGGATGTCTTCACCCGCCTCCGCGAGAAAATCGTATTCAAGCGCTTTGCGCGTGTAGATGCAGGCGCGAACGGCGCGGTTGCGACCTACATTCACATCCCCTCCGGCAACAAAATCGGCGTTGTCGTCGAACTCTCCGCCGAGAGCGCGGAGGTCGCCGCAAGCGACGCGGTTCAAACTTTGGGCAAGGAACTCGCTATGCAGATAGCGGCGGCGCGTCCCCGCTACCTCAATCGCTCTGATGTTCCTGCGGAGATTGTCGCTACCGAGCGCGACATCGCCATCACGCAGGCGCAAAACGAAGGTCGCCCCGAAGCCGCTATTGAGAAAATTGCGGAAGGGCGCTTGAGAAAGTACTACGAGGAGAGCGTTCTGCTCGACCAAGCCTACCTACGAGACCCCAAAAAGACCGTCGCTCAGGTGGTGAAAGAGACCGCGTCCGGCTTGACCGTAAAAAGTTACACCCGCTATGAAGTGGGCGAGCAGTCCAAGCCCGCCGCATCTGCGGAGTAGCCATAATGGCAAACGCCGATATAACTCCTTCGGACAGCGAGGGGCGGAGCGAAACCGCCCCCCTACGCTGGAAGCGCATTCTGCTCAAACTCAGCGGCGAAGCGTTCGCCGCTGAACATGGGGTCGCCGCTATCGAAAATCGCGGAAAGAGCAAAGAACCTCAGGTAGGCTTGAACTACCACACCATCCGCGCTATCGCTAGCGAGGTCGCTCTCGCCTACAACGCCGGGGTGGAAATCGCTATTGTCATAGGGGCGGGCAACATTATTCGGGGCGAACGCGCCGCCGAAGCCGGTATGGAGCGGGCGAACGCCGACTATATGGGAATGCTGGGAACCGTCATCAACAGCATGGCGCTTCAAGACGCTCTCGAAAAGCAGGGAATTCCCACCCGCGTTATGACCGCTATCGCTATGGAGGAGGTCGCAGAGTCCTTCATTCGTCGCAGAGCCATACGCCACCTCGAAAAAGGGCGTATCGTAGTGCTTGCGGCTGGCACGGGCAACCCCTTCTTCACCACCGACACCGCCGCCGCGCTTCGCGCCAACGAGATTCGAGCGGAGGTCGTCCTCAAAGCCACGAACGTAGACGGTATCTACGACAAAGACCCCCGCAAGTTCTCCGACGCAGTGCGCTATGAGCAGGTTTCCTTTGACGAATGTATCGGTAAAAACCTGCGCGTCATGGACCAGACGGCATTCGCCTTCTGTAAAGAGTATAATATCCCTATCGTGGTCTGCGATATAGCGCAAGAGGGCAATATACGTCGCGTGGTTCAAGGCGACAACATCGGCACGCTCGTCAGTAGCGCCTCTTAACCTGCGCGGCAAACATATTCAAACGAAATCGGAGGTTTTACTATCATGGTTCCTGAACTCCTCAAAGAGTGTGAAGATAAGATGAGACGCGCTGTCGAGGCGACAAGCCACGAGTTTACGCTGATTCGCACAGGACGCGCCAACCCCGGCATACTCGAACACGTCAAGGTAGACGCTTACGGCTCCTCGCTTCCGCTGAATCAGGTCGCCGCGATAACGGTTCCTGAGCCGCGCCAACTGATGATTACTCCTTTTGACCGCAACCTGATAAGCGCGATTGAAAAAGGGCTTCTCAAATCAGACGTAAACCTCACGCCAAACAGCGACGGAATGAACCTGCGCCTGAACATCCCCCAACTAAACGAAGAGAGGCGTAAAGACCTCATCAAGCAGGTTCACCAGAAGGCGGAGCATGGGCGCGTGGGCGTTCGCAATGTGCGTCAGGATGCGAACAAGCGCCTACAAGCCGCGAAAAAAGACAAAACCACCCCTCTGCCTGAAAACGACGAAAAGCGGGCGAATGAGCAGGTGCAGAAACTGGCGGATAGGTTTATCGCTGAGATAGACGCTGTCACCAAAATCAAAGAAGCGGAATTGATGGAAGTCTGACCTGCAATGCCCACCGATTCCACCACTCTGGCGCTTGAGGCGGGGTTAGACCCCGCCCGTATCCCCGCGCACATCGCTATCATTATGGATGGCAACGGGCGCTGGGCGAGGGCGCAGGGCAAAGAGCGTCTGGAGGGACACTGGGAGGGCTACCGCACTCTCAAAAACACGGTATACGCCGCAGACGCGCTCGGCGTTCGCTATCTCACCGCCTACGGTTTCTCTTCGGAAAACTGGGTTCGCCCTGAGTACGAGGTAGACGGCTTGATGAACCTGATGCTTCGCGCTATGCAGGCGGAGATAGAGGAGCTCATTGAGAGCGGCGTGCGCGTGCGCGTCTCCGGTAGGCTTCACGAACTCCCCCCTGACCTCCGCGCCGAGTTTGAATCGGCGATGGAGCGCACTACCCACCTGCACCGCATGACCTTCAACCTCGCTATCAACTACGGCGGCAGGGCGGAGGTTGTAGACTCCGTGCGTCATATCGCTGAGATGGCTCTACGCGGCGAGATAACCCCCGACGACATTGACGAGCGTATGATTTCCGCGCATCTCTACTCCCCGCATATCCCCGACCCTGATTTGCTTGTTCGCACCGCTGGCGAACTGCGCCTCTCCAATTTTCTCCTCTGGGAGACCGCCTACAGCGAAATCTACGTCACCCCGACCTGCTGGCCCGATTTTGACCGCGACCACCTTATCGCCGCTATCGCCGACTATCAGCGGCGTGTACGGAAGTTTGGGGCGGTGGTGGAGTGACTTCCTAACTCGGATAACCGCTCTCCCGCGAAGTATGGGTAAGAGTTCAGGATTGTGGGAATCTTCATAACCTCACCCCGCCTCTCCTAGCCCTCATCCTGTCCTACGGATATCCTTCTCCCATGTCGAATGGGGAAAGGATTGGGGTTAGGGGGCGGTAGAGGTACAGAGGGCGAATCGCTATGCCGCGTCGTTTATCAGACAGACTCTCCCAACCAAAATGAAACAACTACTCCTGCCTAAGCCTCCACCTCAGTCTGCCACTCGGCGGGGTAGCCTTTGCGCCCCGCCAACTCCTCCGCCTGTTTTTCGACACGGTTGACAAGCGTTTCTAACTTTACGGCATAGGCTCTGCGTCCTGCATCATCCAACCCAGTAGGAACATAAAATGGCTCTCCCAACACATAGTAGGCGCGTGAAAAGGGGAGAGGAATCATATAGGAGTCCCAACTCTTGACGAGAATACGCCAGCGTGAACTAAGCCCCATTGGAATAATAGGCGCTCCCGACTTCTCCGCCATCAGTATCACGCCGAGCTGACACTTATGGGTGGGACCCCGAGGTCCGTCCGGCGTGAATGCTAACACTCCCCCCTCTTTCACCTTTCGCGCCATCTGCAACGCGCCCTTGACCCCGCCCCGCCCCGTAGAGCCACGTATCGTCTGAAAGCCGAAGCGTTGAAAAATGTGGTTTTGAAGCTCCCCATCCCGCGAGAGAGAGATGAGCGCCCAGTACTTTTTGCCCGCGAACACGTTGGCGGGCAGGAGCGAACGCCCATGCCACGTCACGTAAATCGCGCCCTGACCTTTTGGGTCGAGGGCTTCCTTATTCACGAAAGTCATACGAAGCGTGCGAAAAATCGTGCGCGTCAGCAAAAAAATAAGCGTTCCTAAGCGGCGGCTACGCTTGAGGATTTTCGCCTGTTTTGCGCTCGCCTCGTCCTGCTCAGGGGTGGGTTCGGGGGTCTCTGATGAGAGGGTCATGGTCGTCGCTCTTTCACCGCCACTTAGCCGGGGGGCCACTGCATGAAGCGTCCGCCGAGAATATGAAAGTGGAGATGATAGACCGTCTGTCCTCCGTTTTCGCGGCAGTTAATAACAGTGCGGAAGCCCTCCTCGGTCAGGTTGAGCGCCTTCGCGGTCGCCTGCACCGCCCGAAACGCGCCGACCATCAGCGCCTCATCGTCCAGCTCCATTATCGTCTCGAAATGGGTTTTCGGAATGACCAGCGCATGAACGGGCGCTTGCGGGTTCATATCGTGAAACGCGATAAAGTTTTCGTCCTCATAGAGAGGCTCAACAGGGATTCGCTTGGATGCAATTTTACAGAAGATGCAGTTGTCGCTCATAATTTACCTTGAGGCGATAGCGTGTACTCGCCCCCTTCCCCTAAAGTTGAGGAGAGGGGGCGGAATGAGGCTTCCCCTTATTAGACCTTCCAGCCGTTGCGATAGGCGGTATGCAGATACGCCTCCGCTTCGGGAACGTTCTTCACCTTGAGATGCTTGGCATCCCATTCGAGGGTCTTCCCTGTGCGATAGGCGACATTGCCCAAAAGAACCGATTCGGTCAATGCGCCGGAGTAGTCGAAGTTGCAGGTGGTCGTCCCGCCCGTTTTGCAGGCTTGTATCCACTCGTTATGATGCCCGATAGAGTTTGTAATTGTCGGCGCGGGAGGCGTGTAGCCTACAAAATCCTTTTCGGGCAGGAGTTTGTACTGCCCGTAGTCCGCCAGAAGCATTCCCTTATCGCCAATAAAGAGGTTGCCTCCGCCCCATTCGGGTAGCCCCTTCTCTTTTAGTATGGGAGGAACCCTCTCGCCATCGTACCACGACAACTTGACATTTTTTTTGCGCCCGCTTACCGGAAACTCATAGTGTACGGTCAACCAGTTTGGGGTGACGTAGGAGTCTACCGCAGGTCCCTCCGCAGAGATGGTGGAGGGATGACGCAGACCTAATGCCCAGAACGGCAAATCCATGTGGTGACACGCCATGTCGCCAATGGTTCCGCACCCGAAATCCCAAAAGCCGCGCCATGTCGCGGGGAGGTAAGAGGGGTGATAGGGGCGCTCGGTAGCGGGTCCAAGCCACTCATTCCAGTGCAGGTTTGCAGGTACGGGCGGCGTGTCGCTAGGCTTTCCGCTACCCGCCCATATCTTCTGCACCCACGTATGCACTTCGCTGACTTCGCCTATCGCTCCGCTCTGAATAACCTCCACCACACGGCGATAGTTGTTCTCAGCGTGAATCTGAGTGCCCATCTGCGTAACGCGGCGGTACTTCTTTGCGAGTTGCGCGACGGTTCGCGCCTCCTGAACGGTGTGCGTAAGGGGCTTTTCGCAGTAGACGTGTAGCCCTGCGTGGAGCGCGAGAGAGGTTGCGGGGGCATGATGGTGGTCGGGCGTGCTAATCACCGCGCCATCCAGCCCCTTCATCTCTAGCATCTTGCGATAATCAGTAAAGGTCTTTGCATTGGGGAAGCGCTGTTTCGCTTCATTGAGGTAGTTTTCGTCCACGTCACACAGCGCCACAATGTTTTGGCTCTGCACTCCGTTGAGGTTATCCCCTCCCCGATGGTTCACGCCAATAATTCCGAGGTTGAGTTTATCATTGGGAGACTGGACTTTCGCCCCAACCACCAACGCCCCCGCGCTCATCATGGTAGCGTTGCGTAAGAAGCCACGTCGGCTTAACTGCTCAGACATAGTGCCCTGCCTTTCTGTACTGCCTTCAAACCTGTAGAGATAGAGGGCTATTCACCATGAGAGGCGTGATTTCCTTACATTGAGCGTGATTTGAAACCTAACAAGCGAAAAAAATACGTCCATCGTAACACCGATAGTTTGGCGAAGGCGCTGGTTGATACCATACAGGAACTTGGGTTACGCAGGTAGGGGAGCGAGGAGGGGCTAAAAGAAAAACAACCCTCCCCTGCTAATGCTTGCGGAGGAGGGTTGTTTTGAGGCTATCGTAGTGCGAAGAGCGATTCTTACCAGCGCCCTTAGAGGCGTACATAGCGATATCCGCCTCCATAACAAACTGTTTACGGTCTACAACATCTTCACGGCGCGTGGAGATGCCGATACTCACGGTGACGGGCGGGTGGGGCCAAGGCGACTCCTCAATGATACTGCGGAGGCGTTCGCCAAACTCCGTCGCGCCCTCCATTTCGGTATGCGTTAGAACAATAGCGAACTCCTCTCCGCCATAACGCGCCACAAAGTCGGTGTTTCGCACGTTCGCCTGTAGTATTTTCGCTACGCGCCTCAGAACCTCGTCGCCAGCGGGGTGTCCGTACTTATCGTTATACTTCTTGAAATCGTCTACATCCAAAAACATAAACGATAGCGGTTCGCCATACCGCACAGAAGACTGAAGAGTCGCCTCAAGATGCTCTTGCATAGCGCGGTGGTTTTTGATGCCCGTCAAGCCATCCTGAGTCGCCAACGCCTCTAGGCGGCGGTTAAGCGCCATCAGCTCGGCGCGTTGGAGTTCAAGCGCCAACGTGTTCTCTTGAATTAGGACGACCTGCTCTGCAACCTTCGCTTCGTAGAGTTTGCGGTCTGTAATATCGGTATGCGAACCTGCAAATCGGAAGGCTTTCCCCGCCTCATCCCAGAGGGCGATGCCCCGCATTTGAATCCAGCGATAGGTTCCATCACGGTGAAGTATCCGTAACTCTATCTCAAATTCGGAGATGCGCTTCATCCAGTACTCTTGAGCGAGGCGCAACATAGATTTGAGGTCGTCGGGGTGAATACGCTCTTGCCACGACGAAATACGGTTAGGAAACTCCTCGTCCGAGAAGCCCAGCATACGCTTCCACTGTGTGGAGAGATAGACCTCATCTGTAAGCAGGTTCCACTCCCACAGCCCGCTCTTAGAGCCTTGCACGGCGAGGTCGAAGCGCTCTCTGCTACGAACAAGAGCCGACTCCATGCGCTTTCTCACGCTAATATCTACGAAGGTTCCAATTGCGCCGATAACATGACCATTCGCCCCATGCAGAGGGTAGGCGCTATGGAGAACATAGCAGACAGTCTTGTTCGCGCAACGTATCTCCCACTCGTCTCCATGAATCCGCGCCCCTAAGAAGACCTTCTGCATCTTCTCTCGCCCAATATCTAGCGTTGCGGGAAGGTAGAAGGTATCCCAGAGAACCCTATCGGAAATAGCGTTCAGGGAGTAGCCCGTCAACTCTTCGCACGCCTTGTTCCAGTCGTGGATTTTACCCTCCACATCAAAAGTGAAGCAGGGCACAGGCAACCCTTGATAGAGGTCTTGAAACTTGTGAGTGACCTCTTCCAGAGTGGCGTAGGCTTCGTTCAGGCTACTGTTGAGTCCCACCAACTCGACCTGACGGTCTTCCAGCTGTAGGTTCTTCTCTTGTAGGAGGCGGTTCTGCTCTGCAAAGCGCTCTTCATTCTCTTTAAGAGCCAGCTCGCTCCGCTTCCTATCGGTGAAGTCTTGAATGCTACCCCAAAGCCCGCCAATCTGCCCCTGCGCGTTCTTTACAGGCTTCGCGGTTCCTATTGCGTAGCCCTGCTGACCGTTGGGGCGCGTAAAGCGGCACTCGTACTGGAAGGGTTCGCCGTCCTTTATAGCGCGGTTGACGAGATTACAGAGGCGTTTCCAGTCTTCAAAAGGAACCACTTTTTGGCAGTCCGAAACCCGAACCCGCCAGTCCGATGTAGGTTGCCATCCGACCATTGCAAAGACTTCCGGCGACAGCGTTAGCGCCCCCTCCAGCGTGTCGTACTCCCATGTGCCTAGCCGCGCAAGGCGCTGGGTCTCCAGAAGGCTCGCTTCGCTGTGCGCCAAATCGTCTTGAATGGCTTGCATAGCGTCGAGGAGGCTATTGACGCTCTGGGCTACTGTAGCGACCTCATCACTTCCCTCCACAGGAAGGCGCACGCCCAAATCTTTCAAGTTAGAGAGTTTCGCCACGCTCTCATCCAGCCAGTTAAGCCTCGCCACAAAGCGCTCAATGCTCCAAACGCCCAACATCGCAAAAACGAGCATCACGAGGAAGATAGCGACAAGCATACAAGCCGATATCCACTGACTGTATGCGTAGAACTCGCGAGTGCAGGTTCCGGTGAGCAGGTATTTTGGCTCTCCCGAAATGTCCTTTAACTGCATATACGCCGCCATCTTATCGCCCTCAGCGGGGCGGACGGCTACGGGCTTGGTTTTGGTGATAGAAGCCTTGATGTTATCAGGAGCCTCTGCAACCGACACAACGCGCAAATTTATCTGCGCTTCGTCTCCAATATCCTTAATCTCTTGAAGCGAGAAGCGGTGGAGAAAGAGAATTACGCCCTGCGCGTCCACATCGGCGCGTCCATCGGCGCGGGTGATAGGAGCGCTGACCACAAGGTGAAGCCCCTCTGGTCGCGTGAAAAACCCCTTCGTAACCTTCTCTTGATAGTCGTTGCCCACCTCTTTTTGCGCGAGGTAGTCGTCAACAAGGTTATCCGGAAAGTTGGGAAGCGCCTGTTTCGTGTCTCTATCTACAGCGCGTTCATAAAACTTTGGGTTCTCCTTCGCGAAGAAACGAACGAAATCTATCTGATTATGAACAAGGGTTGCGGGGTCGAGGTGCGTGTTAATATACTTCTGTTTTGCGGCGCTGTCGCTCTGGTTTTTTATAAAGTTGTAGGTGTCGTCGGAACGCGCCCACTCGGACTGGAGACTTACAAATTCGGCGAGGCGCGCATCCATTATCTTTTTTGCGTTCCCTAGCCTCTGCGCGGTCACGTCGCTCTCTATTTGAGTGACTCGGCTCAGGAGAAGAGGGCGCAGATACTGATAGGTAACGATAGCGAGGAGAACGCCTACGATGGCGAAGCGAATAGCCAGACGGATTCGTATGAAGCCGCGTTTTTCATTACGCGCCTCTGGAACCACAGCGGCTCGCGCTCTGGAAGTCCGTTTTCGGTTGTCCTTCTTCGCTTCCATATTTACTTTAGTTTCCGGTAAATCAGAGTGCAATTTGGTCTATTTTCGCCTCTGTGTTCTTC
>CAIJLM010000333.1 GCA_903821495.1 uncultured Chthonomonas sp.
CTACACAGGCGCAAACGACGGGCAGATTTGGAAGAGCGCGGATGGCGGAAATCACTGGACGGAAATAGACTTCTCCCCTCTGCCAGTGCGCGTAGTGACCCGTATCGTCGTAAGCCCGACAAATCCCAACTCCATCCTCGTAGGGCTATCTGGCTTCGGGCAGTCCGGCGCTCGCCTCGACCATGTATGGAAGTGCGCCAATACGGCAGCGGCGACCATTGCGTGGAAGAGCGTTAGCGCAAAAGCGAGCGGACTGCCGGATATTCCCGTCAACACAATCGCGCTAGACCCGCTACTGCCAGCCACGACATACTACGTTGGAACCGACATCGGCGTGTTTCAAACCACCAACGGCGGAACCGCATGGCTAAATGTGACAAACCCGCTGGGATTGCCGAACGTGCGCGTGGATGAACTGCGCACCGTGCCAGGGCAGGGCTACCTCTATGCCGCTACATACGGGCGAGGTATCTGGCGCATCAACATGACGAATTCGGAGCCAATATACTCCCTCACCCTGCTACCCTTTCGCATGACGGGAGGGACGAAATCAACCGCAACGATTCTGCTGGGAACGCCAGCTCCATCCGGAGGAGTTACAATCACGCTCAAGAGCAGTAAGGCAGTCGCGATCGTGCCTTCCAGCGTTACCGTGCCGCAGGGAGCTACGTCCGTCACGTTTCAGATTACGTCCTCCAAGGTATCGGCTCTTACCCAGGTGAACATCACCGCGTCCACCACAACAGGAACCGCTGTATCGCGCACGGCGCGATTGTGGCTAACCCACTAGCCACGATGGAGCCTAAGCGAGGCGTTCCCGCCAATAGCGAAACGCCTCGCGAGTTTTGGAGCGCCTTCGCGCGGGGCTTCAATGGCGAGGTTATCGAGTTCTTCTACAACAATACGCTGTAGGGATTTCGCTTTGCGCCCTCTCGCTGGAAACGAGCGAGGGGGCGTTTGTCCAACAATTTCTCGCCGCCCAGAAGCGCAAGCATCGCAAGTTGCGTCGTCATATAACCTCCTTGTATGCTACTACTCAGCCCCCCTTCGGGGGGAACCTAACCCCCGTCCCCTTCCCGAAACGGGAAGGGGTGGCTCCGGCAAAGACGAAGTTACGCTAGGCTTTGGCGCAGGTCAAAAGCCTACTGTTCCATCGCCTCTGCTATCGCTTTAGCGACAGTCGTTCCCCCTTCCTGCTTCGGGAAGGGGGTTAGGGGGCTAGGTCACAGCGCCAGCCTGATTAGTTACCCTGTAACCTACTATCCATTCCGCTCAGAGGCAGACCTCTCCTTTTAACACCGTGACCGCTTGCCCCATCAACAGAACGCGCTCCCCTTCTAGCCGCAATCGCAGAACGCCGCCCCGCTTCGACGCTTGATAGGCGATAAAGTCGCTCTTGCCAAGTTTTTGCGCCCAGAACGGCGTAAGAGCGCAGTGCGCGGAACCCGTCGCGGGGTCTTCATCAATGCCGACGGCGGGCGCGAAGAAGCGCGACACGAAGTCGAACTCGCCCGCCTCCGCCTTCGCGGTCACGATGAAGCCTCTTGCGGGAATCTGTCCTAACGCTTGGAAATTGGGGGAGAGTTCGCGTACCGCCTGTTCGCTCTCGAAGAGTATCAGCAGGTCGAAGCGGCTTTTGTAGACGGCGACAGGCTCCGCGCCAAGCGCCTCCGCCAAGCCTTGCGGCGCTTCGACGGGTTCTGATAAGAGGGCGGGGAAGTTGAGGGTTATCCAGTCGCCGTAGCGGTCTGCGGTGAGGAGTCCGCTACGGGTCTGAAATCGGGCTTGCTCTGTCGGCTTGAGTTCGCCCATCTCCCAGAGAATGTGGGCGCTGGCGAGAGTTGCGTGACCGCAGAGGTCTACTTCTGTGAGCGGGGTGAACCATCGGAGGCGATAAGCGTCGCCCTCTTTGAGGAGGTAGGCGGTCTCTGCGAGGTTGTTTTCCATTGCGAGGTCTTGTTGAAACGCATCGGAGAGCGGTTCAGAGAGAAGGCAGACGGCGGCGGGGTTGCCGCTAAAAGGTCTGTTGGTGAAAGCGTCCACTTGATAGAGGGGTATACCCATTTTATGCGTCCTTGTCGTGTTTTCGGTACTCATAAGGACAGGCGCAAACCGGCGGATAGTTGCACTTTACGGAGAGATTCTATTTTGTAGCGGCTACTCTCGCCCTGCGTCGCCCAGACTGACCAGTTGGTTCGGGGCGAGGAGGAAGCGCAGTATTCCCGCGTCAGGCTCCGGGCTGTGCGTCTCTATACACGCCAGAGCGCCCTTTTTCATTTCGACATTGGCTCCGGTCAGCCGTTCGACCAGCATACTCAAGTGGGGTTCATGCCCCACGAAGAGGAGTTCCGCCCGACTGTTATGCCGCGCTGTCAACTCCTGCAACGCTCCCAGCCCGAAATAGCCGCACGCTAAACTCTCCACAACCTCTACCATAGGCAAGTCAAGCGTTTTTTGCACGATTTTCGCCGTCTCTAGCGCTCGCGGGTAGGGGCTAGAGTAGAGGCAGTCCCACTTTAAGCCGAGACGCGCCATGCCATGCGCCTCCCTCTCCATCTTCAAAACGCCCTCTTTTGTGAGGCGGCGCTCCGCGTCGGGCATTTCAAAAGTAGCCTCTTCCGCTATCCCATGTCGTAAAAAGTAGAGTTTCATAGTGTATAACGCAAACAAGGCAGGGAATGCTCCCTGCCTTGTTACTCCTCCAAAAGGTTGCTCGGAATACGGGTCAACCCTTCTAATTCACTGTGTACATAGCGCATCTCGTCGAAGGTGATGTCTCCCAAATGTGAGAAGCGTTTCTGCTCGGAGAGAGTTACCTCTCCTTTGTCCGCCTGGAAAAGATTGTCGTTCCAGTCTTCTGGCTTCACATAGAGTTCGCCCGGTTTTTTGCAGTGCGAACACCGAAATTTGAGGTAGACGTAACTCGATTTGCCATAGTTAACCGTTCTACGTTGCATCACGTCACGTTGTGCGATATGCTCTCCACAACGGCACTTCAGGCACGTTTTCATTCCGATAGTGAACCTCCGTATTCGCGGCGCATTACTCCGCTACGCGAGAGCCTGCGCGTGGGCGATACCGCCACGGAACGAGTCGGGCGTTTTCTTTTGGATGACTTGCCACACGGTTAGATATATTATACCATAGCGGAAGGATTTAGGGGAGAGCGTCTAAATCCTTTGCCCTCAAATTTCCTCGCATGGGCGTATAGGGCTAATGCAAGGGGTCGAAAGCGTCATCGAATGTAGAGAAATTCGCTCGAATTCATTAGCGCCCAGCAGAGCGATTCGAGGCTAGTCTTTAGCGCAAACTGAGCGGATTGAACACGCTCTTGCGCGGTAGGCGAGCGCCCAAACGCCATTTTGTAGGCGTTTTCTATCTGTTGCGCGGGGGTAGTCGCCTCTTTGGAGAGGCGTTCCGCCCAACGTTTCGCCTGCCGTAGCGCGAAGGAGTTGTTCATAAGTTCCAACGCTTGCAGGGGCGTGGTGGTGATGGCGCGGTTCGGCGTTTTGGTGGAGGGGTCGGGGCAGTCGAGCGTCTCTAGCAGGGGGCTACGCGCCGACTGGACGTTCATGCGGTAGATAGTGCGGCGATTATACTGGGCTTCTCCCGAATCGAACTGCGTGTAGAAGTGCGAGTTATCAATTTTTACAGTGAAGGGCTGATAACTTGCGCCGCCGCGTTGCGGGTTGAGTTGTCCGCTTACAAACAGGAGGGAGTCGCGAACCGCCTCTCCCTCCAAACGACGCGGCGCGAACCGCCACAGGAGGCGGTCATCGCTGTCTTTCGCGGCGGCGGCGCTGTCATATTTTGAAGACTGCTGATAGGTATTCGATAGCATTATCAGTCTATGCAAGCCCTTGACGCTCCCGCCGCTCTCCACAAATCGCTCTGCGAGCCAGTTCAGCAGTTCCGGGTGCGTGGGGCGCTCTCCGTTATAACCAAAGTCGTTGGGAGAGGCGACTATCCCCTTTCCAAAGTGGTGTCGCCACACTCTATTCGCCATAACCCGCCACGTAAGGGCGTTTTTCGGGTCTGCAATCCACTCCGCCAGGGCGATACGCCGCGCTCCTTCCGGCGAGTCAGGCGCGAGTCCGAAATCGGCTTTGAGGTAGGAGAGGGCTTCTAGCCCTGCGGGAGTCACCGTTTCGCCGCGCTTCTCCACATCGCCGCGTATCAGAACCGTTGTCGGCGCGGGTTGGGAAGGGGTGGCGGCGTAGGTGAACTCGGAGGGAGTCGCAAGGCGGTCATACTCGCTATTCAGGCTCTTGAGGGTCTGACGCGCCCGCTCTTGCTCTTCGCGTTCGGCGGGAGTCAGGCTTGCGGTCAACTGCGCGGGAGTTAAATCTACAAAACCGACGCGATAGGACTCCGTAACCTGTTCGGGGCTGAGAGCCATGTCGTAGAGTCGCGCCTCCGCGATTTCGCCGCGCAGGTAGCCGTTTCCCGCGCCCGTATGCCGCAACCCGATAAGAGCCTCCGCGCCGCCCTTTGGGTAGGCGCGTAGCGTTGCAGAGCCGCCCGTCGGGGTGTACGGAGCGCCGTACCGCTTCCCGTTGCGATAGAGCGTGATACTGTTGTCGGCGCGGTAGACCGCGACGACGTGAATCCAGTCGTTCGGGCTACTGGTCTCCTTTTCGCCATCAAAGTCGCGAGTGCGGTTAAAGCCTTCGCTACCCGCTATCCAGCGCCCCTTCTGGCGTTCGCCGAAGACAATCGAATCGAACTGAGAGCCGTCGGGCGTTTGCAGGGTGACGACTCCGCCCCCCTGCTGGTCGAGATTGGAGAGTCGCACCCACGCCTCAAGGGTCTTCTCGCGCACATTAAGGTATATCGGCGCGGACTTGAAGTAGGCGTTTCCCGTCCCCAAAATAAGATGTCCGTTCTCCACCTTCGCGCCGTTTATCAATGCGCCGCCCATGACTTCATAAATGTCGCCTGCATCAAGGTCGAACGTCCAACGCGCCATAGGTTCAGGAAGCGGAATCGTTCCCTGCAACGACTTCAATACCCTATTACGCATCCGCTCTTCCGCCCCATGGACTACCATCAACGCTTTTACCGTTTCTGAGCGTAGGCGTTTGAGACGCGCCTCTTTCACCTTATCCCCTTCGGGAGTTTCAAGGGGGCGATTGCCGTGCTGAACGCCATCGAGGGCGCACTTTAGGCGATAGTAGTTTTTCTGGGAGATAGGGTCGAACTTGTGGTCGTGGCAACGGGCGCAGTTGACGGTCAAGCCCAGAAACGTCTGCCCCACCGTCCCCGTCATCTCCTCCATCTCCTCTTCGCGAACCCGCGCCCGATACACTTCGCTTACCTGCGAGTGCCCTACCTCATCCCAAGGCGCGGCGACAAGGAAGCCCGTCGCGATAATCCCTTGCCGTGTGATAGGCTTGAGAACATCTCCCGCTATCTGCTCTTTAATGAACTGCGCGTAGGGTTTATCGGAGTTGAAAGCGTCTATTACGTAGTCGCGATACCGCCATGCGTTCGGGCGTATCTGGTCGCGCTCGAAGCCGTGACTCTCCCCGAAACGCGCCACGTCTAGCCAGTGTCGCGCCCACCTCTCGCCATAGCGGGGGTCGTTGAGCAGTCGCTCTATGAGTTTGGGGTAGGCGTTCGGGGAGGTGTCTTGAAGGAAGGCTTCACGCTCTTGAAGGCTTGGGGGAACGCCTAGCAGGTCGAGCGTGGCGCGGCGCAGGAGCGTGGCTTTGTCGGCGGGAGGCGCGGGGCGTAGCCCCTCCCTCTCCAACTTCGCGAGTATGAAAGCGTCTATAGGGTTCTTTACCCAGCGCGGATGGGTTACTTTCGGGAGGGGGTGATGTTTGAGGGGTTGGAGCGACCACCAGTCTTTGCCAGCGCGTTGGGCGTTCGCTTTGGCGGGTTGCGCCCACTCCGCGCCCGCCTCAATCCACTGCTTCAGCGTGGCTATTTCATCGGCGGAGAGGGGGCTTTTCGGGGGCATTTGTCTCTGCGCCACGCGCTGATAGAGAAGGCTACTCTCCGGCTTTCCAGAAACAAAGGCGCTTCCCGATACGCCTCCCTTGAGCGCGAGGGCGCGTGTCGAGAGGTTTAACTTGGCTTCGGGTTGCGCGTCGGCGTGGCAGGGGGCGCATCGCGTTAGTATCTTCGCGGCGCGAACATTTAGGTCTTGGGCGCGTGTCGTCGCTGTCGCGCAGAGGGCGAGACATACGGTTACGAGGGCGGCGAAATACCTCATGTGGAATCCCTTCCTCTTGCCCGCTACGGCAACGTATGCTTGAGGGCTTTCAGCTGGTCGAGGGAGCCGGGGAAGTAGTCGAGGTCTGTGTTGGTCGTCACGCCGTTCACCCTGCCCTGCTCGGAGTACTGCCAGATGTCCCACTTTGTGAAGCCTTGAGGCGGCTTTATCTGCGCGATTTCGCTGGCGGGGGGCGCTATAGGTTTAGCGGGCGCGTCGTGCAGGTAGCGGGCTATCCAGAGCGAGTGACCCTTGAAGCCGTCGCCGAGCTGGTTCTCCTCCCAAAAGTTCTTATTGGTGTAGAGGATAGCGCGAACCTTCAAATCCGCCTCCACCTGTTGCACGAGGTGAGAGAGGCGCAAGCCAATCGTAGCGGCGGGCGTACTGTCGGGGGTCTCCACATCTATCATGGGAGGTAGAGCCGCGCTCTGCGCTCCTGCGGCGCGGAGGGTTTGCAGGAATATCGCGGACTGCGCGGCGGAATCTACATTGGAGCGGTGAAAGTGATATACGCCGACGAGTAGCCCTGCCTGAACCGCTTTCGCGTAGTTCGCCTTGAGGTAGTCCAACTGCGCCCCCGCGCCCTCCGAGGCTTTGATGTAGGCGAAACTCACGCCGCTATGCTTCACCGCCGCCCAGTCTATCGCTCCTTGATGGTGAGAGACATCTATTCCTATCAGGC